>CALLAV010000057.1 GCA_938001995.1 uncultured Amylibacter sp.
CCCAAGGATGATCGCGCCTGTCAGGGCTGCCCAACCGCCTACGGAGTGTACCACTGTGGAACCCGCGAAGTCTTGAAAGTTTGCAGCATCAAGGAAACCGCCGCCCCATTTCCAAGAGGCTTGGATTGGGTAAATCAGGCCCGTCAGGATGATCACGAAGATTAGGAACGGCCAAAGTTTGATCCGCTCAGCCAATGCGCCAGACACGATGGATGCGGTTGCCGCACAAAACATCAGCTGAAAGAAGAAGTCAGAACCGACAGAGGCATAGGACAAATCAGCATCTGCGGCGGCAAGGCCGACAGGTTCTAGTGACGTGGGTGAAAAGGCCCCAAGCATGTTGGGGATTGTCCAACCGTCGCCTGGGTACATCAGGTTAAAGCCGATGACCCAATAGGCCAAACAGGCGAACCCGAACAGCCCCATGTTTTTAGTCAACTGCATGGTCACGTTTTTGGACCGTACGAGGCCTGCTTCTAGCATAGCAAAACCAGCGGCCATAAAGAAGACAAGGAAGCCCGCAATCAAGAAGAGGAGTGTGGTGAGGATAAAGCCGACTTCTGTTGGAACAGCAGCGGGGGCATCCTGTGCGAAAGCCGTTGCAGGCAAAGCGGTCAGCCCTGCCACAAGGAGTAATTTTTTCAAAGGAGTGGTCATTTTCATTTCCCTAAGTGTCGATCTAAGTCGTTTAGATGGCGTCTTCGCCAGATTCGCCGGTGCGCACGCGGATCGCTTGCTGCACATCCAGTACAAAGATTTTGCCGTCGCCGATCTTGCCCGTTTTCGCGCTGTCTTCGATGGTGGCGATCGCTTGATCGGCCATGTCAGCAGTGACAACGATTTCGAGTTTGATTTTCGGCACGTAGTTGATGTCGTATTCAGCACCACGGTAGATTTCGGTATGACCCGATTGAACGCCGTAGCCTTTGATTTCGGTGACCATCATGCCCTTCACGCCGATGTCAGTAAGCGCAGTGCGCACCTCTTCCAGCTTGAAAGGTTTAATTGTTGCTATGATGAGCTTCATTGTGTCCTCATTCTTGTTGCGCGGGGGCAGTTGCCCGCAGACTTGCTTAGAAACTAAGAATTGGCGGATTGGCGCAACATCGGGGCAATGCCGCGTTGCAGAAATTACAAAATATGACTAAAAATTAATCACTATGTAGGCTTTGTTCAAAAATTATGCAGAAAAGATTCTGACAATCGTGCTTTCCTTGCACTCCACAAACCTGTTTAGAAAGACTATCTTAAAGACAACGACCTAAAATCAGGCACGAGCGGTTATGGCACAGAATGGGAAACGGCGCACATTGGTTGCGCCAAAAAGGGTGTTTGCGTCCAAAAAAGGGAAAGAGTCTGTCTCTTCCTCTGTGGCATCGTCTTTGGCTGCGAAAATGTCCCCTGCTGCGACCAAACGCAAAATCGCAGAACAAAAAGCAAAACAGCAGGCAAAAGCAGAAGCACCGCAGCGTGCGCGGTCGTCATCTAAGCCGTCTGGCGGGTGGCGGTCTCTGATCCCTGCCAGCAAAAAACCAAAGGCGGCAAAGCCCAAAGCGGCGAAAGTTAAACGACAAGCGGTCCCAAAAGGCAAAGGCCCGACGGGCGGCAAGCCGAAAGGCAATATTTTGGTCCGAACGTTCAGGTTCATCTTCGGTGGTATCCTGCGCCTGTTTTGGTGGATCTTTTCACGTGCCACAATCGTCACGGCTGCGGTCGTTGGTGGTTCGACGGCCTATTACTATTCTACACTGCCCAATGCAGCGGCTTTAATGGATGATCGTCAACGCGGGTCCGTCACCATTCTGGATCAAACAGGGCAAGTGTTTGCATGGCGCGGCGATCAGTTCGGCGGTTTGATCGACGCCAATTCGGTTGCCCCGCATCTGAAAAATGCTGTGGTTGCGACCGAAGATAAACGGTTCTATCGCCACCTTGGAATTTCACCGCGTGGTATTGCTGGCGCAATTCGCACCAACCTGCGCGAAGGGCGGCATCCCCTGAAAGGACATGGCGGTTCTACCATTACGCAGCAGGTGGCCAAGCTGGTGTTCTTTTCGGACATGGGTTCGATTGAGCGTAAGATCAAAGAAGTGCCAATGTCTTTCGCGATGGAGCTGAAATACTCCAAGGACGAAATCCTGACGATCTATATGAACCGCGCGTATTTGGGTGCAGGCAGCAATGGATTTGAAGCCGCAGCACAACGGTATTTCTCAAAGTCAGCATCAGACGTGAGTGTTCCAGAAGCCGCAATGATGGCTGGTTTGTTGAAAGCGCCTTCATCAACCGCGCCGACCCGAAACATCGGTAAAGCACAGGATCGTGCAGAATTGATTATTGGCCTGATGGAAGATCAGAAATATCTGGACGCGAACGAAGCACAGTTCGCCCGCGCCAATCCCGCGCAGTTGTCGGCCACAGCGAAATCGCAAGTGGGCACGTATTTCGCCGATTGGATTGTGGAGGCAGGACCTGATTTTCTGTTGAAAGACTCCAAAGAGGATTTGGTAATCCGCAGCACATTTGACAAACGTATTCAAAAAGCGGCTGAGGATGGGTTGAACCACATCTTTGAAAACAAAGTGCGCGAAGGGTCCAAGGCGCAGGCTGCTATCGTTGTATTGTCGCGCGATGGAGCGATCCGTGCGCTGGTCGGTGGTAAGAAGACGGGCAACGCTGGCGGGTTCAACCGTGCAACGCAAGCGCTCCGTCAGACGGGGTCTTCGTTCAAGCCATTTGTCTATGCCGCGGCGTTGAACGATGGCTGGCGCTGGGACACCAAAGTGGTGGATGAGAATTTCTGTATGAATGTTCCAGGATCAGGTCAGTACTGTCCCAAGAACTATACCAAAAAGTATGAAGGCGAGATGACCATGACCACCGCCTTGGCAAAGTCCAAGAATACGGTGGCCGTGAAGGTGGCGGTGGCGATTGGTACAGATAAGGTTGCACAGATTGCACAAGGCTTTGGTATCAAGAACAGCATCAATCCTGGCCCGTCTATGGCGCTGGGTGCGTCCGAAAGTACATTGTTGGAAATGACGGGTGCTTATGCGGGTATTCTAAACGAAGGCATCGCAGTCGCGCCCTATGGTGTGATGGAAATGACCGTACAGGGCGACAGCACACCGCTGATCGTGCATTCAAACGAACCAGGGCAACGGGTGATTTCCCGCCAATCCGCACAGCAATTAATGTACATGATGAACCAAGTCGTCGAAAACGGCTCCGGTCGTAAGGCACAAATTTCAGGTGTGGAAATTGCGGGCAAAACAGGCACGACGCAAGGGGCTAAGGATGCGTGGTTTATCGGGTTCAACAACGACTATGTGGTCGGCGTTTGGATGGGCTATGACGACAATACCAAGCTGACAGGGGTGACAGGCAGCGGTCTGCCTACCGAGATTTGGCGTGAAACCATGACGCGAGTTTTAGACGGGCACACGCCAGCGCCGCTGCCGATGTTCGTGCCGCGCAAGCCAGTTGTTGTAGAAGAGCCGAAAGTGGCGTCACGTACCAAAACGAAAAAGAACTCCAACGACACACTGCGCGACCTGACCGAGCAAGTAGAACGGGACGTGAAAAAGCTGGAAAAAGAGGCCGAGAACGTCCTTAAGAAAGTTCTGAATGGGATCTTTGGACGTAAGAATTAGAACACGGTCGTCAGGCCACAAAAAAAGGCGCGTCCAGAAGGGCGCGCCTTTGTCTTTGGATTTACGCTACTTTAGGACGCGGTTTTTAGATGGGCGATAAGCTTGTTGATATCACCACCACGGCGGTCCAACATTGCACCGACCTCTTCACGCTCTAAACGCAGCATAGAGATGCCTTCGATAATGATGTCGAACATCTTATCGCGGCCAGAAGCGTCGGACACTTGCCATTGAACCAAGAACGGGCGTTTACCTTTAAAGGTCACGTTGCTGTCCACAACGTAGCCGCGTTTGGATTTCTGCGATTTGATCACCTTGATGTCTGCGCCAATAAACTCGCGGAAGCGCTTGCCGTATTTGCGGGTCACATAACCTTGGAACGCTTTGGTGTAAGCATTTAACTGTGATTTAGATGCGCTGCGACGGGCCACACCCAGTGAGGAGCGGGCAATCACGGGAACGTCCGCGTATTTCACAAAGATGCGTTCGAAATCGCGCAACATTGCATTTTCAGCTTTGCCAGAATTGATGACACGGAAGATATCATTGGTCAGCTTGCCAATCAGGCTTTCAGCGTCGGATTGCGAAAGTGCCAGCGTTGGACCAGCCAGCGGCAACGAAGCCAACATGGCTGCGATCGTGCGACGCGTGTATAGTTTAGTTTGCATATGGGTCCTCCAGATCCTCCAGGTTGTCGGCGGAGGAGCCAATTTTAAAGCGGCGGTTTTGCAAATACAAAGACCGTGCGGCGACGTAGCTATCCTCTGATTCATAGAGAATGCCGTTGATTGCGTCGTCATATTCATTACGGTCGCCAACCTTGTCCACGACATAAAGTGGAAAGGTCACTTTGCGGCTGCTGGATGGCAAGAAGTTGCCGACAGGATCAAGGAAGAAATCCACAACAATGCCGTAAGTCTCGCGCTCTGTACGCGGGCCATACACTGGTACTTCGAGGTATCTGCCTTCGGGAAAGCCGTAAACCGCAAGTGTTTCGCCAAAGTCGGTTTCGACGTCTTCTTCCATGCCAATCAAGGTCGCCGTATCAAAAATGCCGCCCACGCCTAGGATTGTATTCGTGGCGAAACGGATCGTGTTTGTGATTACGTCTTCCATGTTGAATTGCAGGAAGGAGTTGATGATTTCACCTGGAATCGCCAAGTTCGCTGCCACGTTGCTGATCGCACGGTCCGCTTGCAAGGGTACCGTTTTACCGTATCCACGAGCAACGGGGGCCACAAGATTGCGGTCCAAAGCTTTGTTAAAATTGTGTACTTTGCGGTTTGCTGCTTCATCCGGATCGTAGATCGCAGTGGATGATGGCGGGGTTGAACATGCTGATAAAACCGCCAAAGCAGTAACAGAAACGAGTACACGTAAGGAAAAATGGATCATGGGTGGCAACATTTTTTCATTTATTGAGCCGCTGTCATACGCGGATCAGTGTGGAGTGTCGATATTATCTAAACAATTAGCGAGCATTGTGGTTTTTGTGCCGTAGCACGGATTTTTAAGTAAGATAAGGCAATGTAATCCAAAGACCAGAGCCCGTAAATACACAGTGATTGTAGAAGTCTCGCGTGTTTTGTGTCAATTTTCACAACGCAGGCACAAATGAATCGCGACAAGCCGTTGCTTTGATAGGATTTCATTGAGATGTTTGTTAGTACATCGAACAAGATTTAGAAAAAGGCATAGGGCGTAGGCAATGGCTGGCGAAAAGATGCATTATCCGATGGGTTTGGCCGAATTGCGCGAGGTGCGCAAACGCAGCCGTGGACTGTTTTTGTCCGTTGGGTTTTTCAGTATTTTTGTGAATCTACTTATGCTGACAGGTCCAATTTTCATGCTGCAAGTGTATGATCGCGTTTTGTCCAGCCGATCAGAGG
This sequence comes from uncultured Amylibacter sp., assembly GCA_938001995.1. Lineage (GTDB taxonomy): Bacteria > Pseudomonadota > Alphaproteobacteria > Rhodobacterales > Rhodobacteraceae > Amylibacter. Next base: position 5,543 of record CALLAV010000057.1, read on the forward strand.
CCACGTTGATGGCGCTGTTTACGCTGGTTGGGGTGCTCTACATCATGTTTGGCATTCTTGATTGGGCACGCGCACGTGTTTTGGCGCGGGCTGGTGCGCAGTTTCAAACAGATTTGGACGAACGTGTCTTTAAGGCTGTTCTGCGTGTGCCAACGCGCCCTGGGTCTGCGGATAAGGTTCAATCGGGCCTCAGAGACCTAGAGTCTGTGCAGCGTTTGATGACCTCGCCCGCTATTTTCGCTGTGTGCGATATTCCGTGGACGCCGATTTTTGCAATCGCAATTTTCTTGTTTCACCCTTTGCTGGGATATTTGGCGCTGGCAGGTGGCCTGTTGTTGATTGCGATCACATTTATCAATCAATGGGTGTCAAAGCGCGGCATCATTGACGCCCATGTGCACGGCGAAGTGGCAAATACGTTTGCCGATAGCGTGCGTGATGATCGTGAACTGGTTCAAGGTCTAGGCATGCGCGGTGATGTTTTAGGTCGGTGGCGCAAGTCGCGGGACAGTGCGCTGGGATCAACGATCCAATCGTCCGATCTAACAGGGAGCTTTACGTCCTTTACCAAAGCGTTTCGGCTGTTCTTGCAATCTGCGATGCTGGCGGTTGGGGCCTATTTGGTGCTGCAAAACCAACTGACACCGGGCGCGATGATTGCGGGCTCGATCCTGATGGGGCGTGCGTTGGCGCCGATTGAAATGGCAATTGGCCAATGGGGGATCGTCACGCGTGCGCGCGAAGGGTGGTTTAACTTGTCCCGCCTGTTGGAAGTTGTTCCAGAAGAAGCACCGCGCACCGCTTTGCCGCGTCCCAAAGCGTTGTTGACCGCCGAAAACTTAACTGCCGTTCCCCCCGGCGAAACGCAAGCCAGCCTCAAGATGGTCTCTTTCAAAGTGCAACCGGGAACCGCGCTAGGTGTGATCGGGCCCTCTGCGGCAGGTAAATCATCGCTGGCACGGGTGATCTGCGGTATTTGGCGTCCTGTTTCTGGGAAAATCCGTTTGGACGGTGCAGCGCTCGATAACTACGATCCTGACGTGCTGGGCGGGTATATCGGATATTTGCCCCAAACGGTGACGCTGTTTGATGCGACTATTGCCGAAAACATTGCCCGCATGTCAGAGACACCTGACCCCGAGGCCGTGGTGGCCGCCGCGAAAAAGGCAGGGGCGCACGAGATGATCCTGCAACAGCCCGAAGGTTACGACACGCAGATCGGCAATTTCGGTGGTCGGTTGTCTGGTGGACAACGCCAGCGTTTGGGCCTGGCCCGCGCGCTCTATGGGGACCCGTTGTTGCTGGTGTTGGACGAACCGAACTCGAATCTTGATAGCGTTGGATCAAATGCGTTGAACGAAGCGATCCGATCCATGAAGGCCGATGGAAAATCGGTTATCATTATGGCGCACCGTCCCGCTGCGATTGCGGAATGCGAATACTTATTGGTTCTGGAAAACGGTGCGCGCAAAGCCTTTGGGCCGCGCGACGAGGTGCTTCGGGATCAAGTCAAAAATGTTGCGCAAATTACCGATGCGTTGAACAAAGGAAAAGCATCATGAGCAGCCAAGCAAACGCACCAAAGCGCGCGAATTGGTCTGCCAAAAAACCGTTGTGGCTTGGCATGCTGGCGGTCACCGTCCTGTTTGGCGTCCTCGGCATTTGGGGAAATTTTGCGACCATTTCGGGTGCGATTATTTCGAACGGAATGATTCAAGTGGAAAGCCTGCGTCAGGTTGTGCAGCACCCCCAAGGCGGCGTTGTTGGGACGATCGGCGTGAAAGAAGGTGACACAGTGCAGGCGGGTCAGGTGCTGATCAGGTTCGATGACACGCTTTTGCGGTCCCAACTGACAACTGTGGACAACCAATTAAAAGAGATCGTAGCGCGCCGCGCCCGTCTTGAAGCAGAACGGGATGGAAGTGAAACACTACAATTTGTACCTGAATTGGTGAACTTGGCCAAAAGTGACCCAAATGCGTTGCAATTGATGCAAGGGCAGACTCGTCTGTTCGAAGCACGGCGCGAAACGCTGAGCCAGCAAGTCAAACAACTGACCGAACGCAAAGAGCAGATCCGCTTGCAAATCAAGGGTGTGCAGGCGCAGCTGACCTCTGCCAAGGAGCAGGTCGATTTGATCAAGCTGGAGCTGGCCGACCAACAAGAACTGCTTGCAAAAGGGTTGGCACAAGCCTCGCGCGTGCTGTCCTTGCAGCGCGAAGCGTCGCGGTTGAATGGGACCATCGGAGAGCTGGAAAGTTCAGCTGCGCGCGGCGAAGCGCAAATCATTGAGACGGACATCCAAATCTTGCAATTGTCAAACGAACGCCGCGAAGAGGCTATCACGACGCTGCGCGATTTGACCTATTCCGAGATTGAAATGGTTGAGCGCAAACTCTCGCTTGAGGAAACGTTGGCACGCATGGATGTGCGCGCGCCAATGTCGGGTACGGTCCACGGCTTGACCGTCCACGCTTTGCGATCCGTCGTGCGCCCGGCCGATCCGATCCTTTATGTTGTGCCCTCTGACAGCCCCTTGGTGATCAGCAGTCGGATTGAAGCGATCCACGTCGACCAAGTGCATGTAGGGCAAGACGCCAGTTTGCGCTTTTCTACTTTCGATCAACGCTCCACGCCCGAGATTTTTGGCAAAGTGGTAAAGGTCTCGGCGGATGTGTTTCGTGATGATGTATCTGGTGTGTCCTACTATTCTGCCGAGATTGAGCCAAATGAAGGCGAAATAGATCGTCTGGGAGACGTAGAGTTGTTGCCGGGAATGCCTGTCGAGGCATTTATCAAAACGGTGGATCGTTCTCCGCTGAGCTATCTGACGAAACCGTTCATGGATTACTTTAACCGCGCCTTCCGCGAAAGTTGATAGACACGTCTTATCTGAGCGCAGCCTAAGAGCTGAAGTGTTGGGATTTTTGGATATTTGAACCAAAACGGGCATGCGTTAGCTTTTCGCTTGCAGGTGTCTGTCTGTGGAGTAGCTTGGCCGTGATTTTGCATCAGAACGTGAAGTGGAGGATATCATGGCTGGAACCTATGAAACGCGGTTGAATGAAATGGGCTACACAGTGCCAGACGCGCCTGCTCCTGCGGCGAATTATGTGCCCTATGTGGTCGTTGGTGACATGGTTTATGTGTCCGGGCAGATCGCCAAGGGTGACGATGGATTGATCGTTGGAAAGCTGGGCGATGATATGGATGTGGCAGGGGGGCAGGATGCGGCAAAAGTTTGTGCATTGAACCTGATTGCTCAATTAAAAGCGGCTTGTGGTGGCGATTTGGATCGCTTGAAGCGCGTGGTAAAGCTGGGCGGGTTTGTAAACTCCACTTTGGACTTCACCGATCATCCTGCGGTGATCAACGGCGCGTCTGATTTTATTGGTGAGGTGTTTGGTGATGCGGGCGCCCATGCGCGGGCTGCTGTTGGCTGTTCTTCACTGCCTTTTGGGGTGGCCGTTGAGGTCGAGGGTATTTTCCAGATTTCCTGATGTTGGACGCGTTTAAAAAAGCGCCGCTGGCGCATCGTACTTTGCATAATGTGCGGCTCGGTCGGCCTGAAAATTCAGTGTCTGGCGCGCGCGCGGCGATGGCGGCGGGCTATGGCCTCGAGATCGATTTGCAACTGTCTTCTGACGATGTGCCTATGGTGTTTCACGACGACATTTTGCAGAGGTTGACGCGGCATTATGGATTGGTGCGCGATCACACATCGGCAGAATTGGAAGACATGCGGTTAAGCCACGGAAATGAGGGAATCCCGACATTTGCGGCCTTCTTGGAGTTGGTAGCCGGACAGGTTCCGCTGCTGGTTGAGATCAAGGATCAGGATGGCGCGCTCGGGGTGAATACGGGTGAAATGGAACGCGCGGTTTGCGCCGACCTAATGGGTTATAATGGCGCGGTTGCGTTGATGTCATTCAATCCGCATTCCGTTGCAAAATGTGCGGAATTTGCCCCTGACATCCCGCGCGGTTTGGTAACGGATCCGTTTCTGGCAGATGATTGGCCTGATGTGGACGCGGCGCGATTGGCAGAGTTGGCGGGCATTCCCGACTATGATCGGGTTGGTGCCAGCTTTATTTCGCATAATGTGAACGATTTGGGTTCACGTCGCGTGGCGGACCTTAAATCGGCAGGTGCGGCAGTGTTTTGCTGGACAGTCAAGTCGCCAGAACAAGAGTCCGAAGCGCGGCGCATTGTCGACAACGTGACGTTCGAGGGGTATTTGGCTTGATCCTTTGCGGGCCAAGGCCATCTCTGAACAGATGACAGATGATGCGCAAATCGAAGTGACAGTGATCGGCTCGCTCGATCAAGTGAACGCGGCGGAGTGGGACCTGTGTGCTTGCCCCGAAGCGCAGGATGGCCGCGCGATCGATCCGTTCACGACCTATCGATTTTTGAAAGCGCTGGAGGACAGTGGATCGGTTGGGCCTGGAACTGGCTGGGAGCCGCGCCATGTTTTGGCGCGCCGTGATGGTTCGCTGATCGGGGTGATGCCTTGTTATGCAAAAAACCACAGTCAAGGCGAGTACATCTTTGATTTCAACTGGGCCCACGCCTATGAAAATGCGGGCGGTCAGTATTATCCCAAATTACAGGCGGCCGTGCCATTTACCCCTGCGACGGGGCGTCGATTTTTGACGGCTGCGGGGTGTGACGATGTGGGAATGTCGGCGCTGGTACAGGGCGCTGTTCAGTTGGCGGCGCAAAACGAATTGTCGTCGATCCATGCCACGTTTTGCACAGAGGCAGAGGCCATTGCTGGAGAGCAAATGGGGCTGTTGCACCGCATTGGGCAGCAGTTTCATTGGTACAATGATGGGTATGCGGACTTTGACGGCTTTCTTGGTGCGCTGTCATCGCGCAAGCGCAAGAACATTCGTAAAGAACGTCGCCAAGCACAGAACTTCGGCGGGGTAATCCACCAGTTTACCGGGGATCAGATCAAGCCAGAGCATTGGGACGCCTTTTGGATGTTCTATCAAGACACAGGCATGCGCAAATGGGGCTCGCCGTATCTTAGCCGAGAGTTTTTCGACATCGCGCAGGAGGAATTGCGCGAAGATATCCTGTTGGTTTTGTGCGAACGGGATGGGCGTTGGGTGGCGGGCGCGATGAACCTGATCGGGCGAGATACGCTTTACGGGCGCTATTGGGGCTGTCAGGAAGATCATCCGTGTTTGCATTTTGAGGTCTGTTATTATCAGGCGATCGATTACGCGATTGAACACGGTTTGGGGCGCGTAGAAGCAGGGGCTCAAGGAGAACACAAACTGGCACGGGGCTATTTGCCAACGCCTGTACACTCGCTTCATTGGATCGGTGACCCTGGCTTTCGGGATGCAGTGGCGCGGTTTGTAGAGGCAGAACGTCGGGCCGTGGATCAAGACATAGAAGTGCTGACGGAATATGGCCCGTTTCGCAAAGACAAAGGCGGAGACAATGACAGAGAAGCTGAGTGATCGAAGTGTGTTGGAACCGTTGTTGGACAACGGCTGGGTGCTGGACGATGGGCGCGATGCGATGCGCAAGACGTTCAAGTTTAAGAATTTCGTGGATGCGTTTGGGTTCATGACCCGTGCCGCAATTTGGGCAGAGAAGTGGAACCACCACCCAGAATGGTCCAATGTTTACAACCGTGTCGAAGTGGTGTTGATCACCCATGATGTGGATGGCCTATCTGAACTGGATGTGAAATTGGCCAAAAAGATGGACGCGCTGTGTGCGTAAAGGAGTGATATGATGGAGTGGATTGGGACGATGATCCTGAACGTGATTTATGCGGGCGTGATTTTGATCGCAGCGATCTGGGTCAGCGGGTTGGTGAAAAACTATATCATTGGGTTTTCGCGGCAGTACGAGGACATTGATGAGACACTGTTTACGTTTCTGGGCAGCATCGCGCGCTATGCGATTATTGCCTTTGCAGGCGTGTTTGTGCTGGCGCGGTTTGGCATTCAAACGGCCAGTTTGGTGGCGGTCATCGGTGCGGCAGGTTTGGCGATTGGGTTGGCCTTGCAGGGGACTTTGGCGAACCTGGCCGCTGGCGTAATGTTGGTGATCTTCCGCCCGTTTAGAATTGGCGATTTTGTTGAATTGGGCGGATATTCTGGCACGGTAAAAGAGGTCAATCTGTTCACAACGGAGTTGGCAACGCCTGACAATGTGCAAATTATCTTGCCAAATGGGCAGGTGTTTGGCGCAGCGATCAAGAATTATTCTTTCCATGACACGCGGCGTGTGGATATGGTGTTTGGGGTCAGTTACGGCAGTAATTTGAAAGAGGCCGAGGCGATTTTGCAAAAGCTGATTGATGCGGATGATCGGATTCTGACGACGCCAGCATCGTTTTTGAAAGTGACAAATTTGGGCGACAGCTCGGTCGATTTCACCATGCGGGTTTGGGTGGATGCAGGCGATTATTGGAATGTGAAGTTCGATCTAACGCGGCAGGCCAAAGACGCGCTGGATGCAGGTGGGATTGATATTCCGTTTCCAACAACAACTGTGGTGCGTGCAAACGCGTAAAGATTTTGGATATTTTTATCAAGAAAAAGGGGGCCGATGGTGGCCCCCTTTTACGTTTGTCTGTGGTGCAGGTTTAAACCGCTTCGAGCAGGGCCTCGCCGCCAGAAACGTCGCAGACACCTGGATTTTCTTCTTCCTGTAGGGCGGTGATTTTGCCGTCTTCCACGATCATCGCGTAGCGTTTGGAGCGGCCGATCAGGCCCACGGGTGGAGCGGAAAAATCGCGGCCCATTGCCTTAGTGAAGGAGCCGTCGCCATCAGCGAGCATGTGAATGCCAGCTTCGGTCGCACCCGTTTGGTTGCCCCATTCTTGCATCACGAAGACGTCGTTGACGGAGACGCAAATCACTTCGTCCACGCCTTTGGCTTTGAATTGGTCGATTGTGCGGATGAAAGAGGGGACATGTGCAGTTGAGCATGTGCCTGTGAAGGCGCCGGGCAGGGCGAAGATCGCCAGCTTTTTACCAGCACCAAGGGCGTTCAGATCCACCACTTCGGGGCCATCCGCACCCATTTTTGCGAGTTTCGCCTCTGGGAGCGCGTCACCTGTTTCGATAGCCATTGCAGTTTCCTTCTGAGTTGGTTTTAGGTTGAGCCTGACTATAGTGCGGTGGCGGCGGTGTGCCAGTCTAAACGGAGGCGTTTCATGGGTCATGTGGTTGTTGTGG
>CALLAV010000058.1 GCA_938001995.1 uncultured Amylibacter sp.
AGCCCATGAAGTGTTGGCCATGGCCATGAACCGCATGGGAGCCAAGTCTAACTCTGGCGAAGGCGGTGAAGATACGGTGCGGTTCATGGTGCTCTCCGATGTGGATGCCAACGGCAAGTCGGCTGTGCTGCCTCATTTACAGGGGCTCCGCAATGGCGATACGGCCAGCTCCGGGATTAAGCAGGTGGCGTCGGGTCGGTTTGGGGTAACAGCCGAGTATTTGAACCACTGCGAAGAGTTGGAGATCAAGGTCGCCCAAGGTGCCAAACCGGGTGAAGGTGGGCAGTTGCCTGGGATCAAGGTTACGGACCTGATCGCGCGGTTGCGGCATTCCACGAAAGGCGTGACACTGATTTCACCGCCGCCGCACCACGATATCTATTCTATCGAGGATTTGGCGCAGCTGATTTACGATCTGAAACAGATCAATCCGCGGGCAAAGGTGACGGTGAAGCTGGTTGCGTCCAGCGGCGTTGGCACGATTGCGGCGGGTGTGGCAAAGGCCAAGGCGGATGTGATCCTAATTTCTGGGCACAACGGTGGCACGGGTGCGTCCCCTGCTACATCCATCAAATATGCGGGTCTGCCGTGGGAAATGGGCCTGTCCGAGGCACACCAAGTTCTGGCGATGAACAATCTGCGGGATCGTGTAACGTTGCGAACCGACGGTGGTTTGCGCACGGGGCGGGATATCGTGATTGCCGCGATGCTGGGGGCCGAGGAATACGGTATTGGCACGGCGGCGCTGATCGCGATGGGCTGTATCATGGTGCGTCAGTGTCAGAGCAATACCTGCCCTGTTGGGGTCTGTGTACAGGACGAAGATCTGCGCAAGAAGTTCACAGGCACGGCGGATAAAGTTGTGAACCTGATTACGTTCTATGCGCAAGAAGTACGCGAAGTGTTGGCCTCTCTTGGGATGCGGTCCTTGGACGAGGTTATCGGGCGTGCGGATATGCTGGCGCAGGTTTCGCGTGGGTCTGCGCATCTTGATGATCTGGATATGAACCCGTTGTTGATTTCCGTCGATGGCGCGCAGCAGATCAAATACAACCGCAATCGGGATCGTCAGGCGGTGCCTGATACGCTCGATGCGGATATCGTGAAGGACGCTGAACCATTCTTTAAGGACGGGGAAAAGATGCAGCTGTCCTATGCGGTGCAGAATACGCATCGAACCATTGGAACGCGTGTATCCTCGCACATTGTGCAGCGGTTTGGCATGAACAACAGCCTGCAAGCCAATCATTTGACTGTGAAACTGACAGGCAGTGCAGGACAATCTCTGGGGGCGTTTGCAGCGCCTGGGTTGAAGCTCGAAGTGTCTGGCGATGCCAATGATTATGTTGGTAAGGGCCTGTCAGGGGCGACGATTGTCGTGCGTCCACCATTGACGTCGCCGCTGGTGGCGGCTGACAATACAATCATCGGGAACACAGTGCTGTACGGTGCCACCGCTGGGCGTTTGTTCGCGAACGGGCGCGCGGGGGAACGGTTTGCGGTACGTAACTCCGGTGCCACGGTGGTGATCGAGGGCTGCGGGACCAACGGGTGTGAATACATGACCGGTGGTGTGGCCGTGATCCTTGGGTCAGTCGGCGCGAACTTTGGCGCGGGGATGACGGGCGGCATGGCCTATGTCTATGATCCTGAGGGGCGGTTTGACGATATGATCAACCGCGAAACGCTGGTGACGGCGGCTGTTTCGGATGGTCATTGGGAGGACCAGGTGAAGGGCCTTATCGAGGACCATTTGGCCGAGACTGGATCGGTGAAAGCCGCTGATATTCTGCGGCTTTGGGACGAGGAAAAGGCGTATTTTGTGCAGGTCTGCCCGAAAGAAATGCTGGCGCATTTGCCTGCACCTTTGGCGGAAGAGACAGGCGCAAAGTCGGCTTGATTTAGGTATTTGAAGAACATTGAAGGCCGTAGGTGGAGAACACTTGCGGCCTTCTTGCATTGATTTAAAGGGTGTCTTGGCGGATTGTGAGGCCAAGAGGATTATTTATGGCCGATAGTGACGCGGACAAACTGCGTAAAAAAATCAAAACACCGCGAAAGAAGGGGCGCATCGGCAAGGCTGTTGATGGGGTTGCAGGGTTTTGGCGGCGCTGGACGCGGCGGATTTTTAAATGGCTTTTTTTGGGAGCGCTGATTGGCATTGCGGGAAGCGTGGTGCTGGTGGTGATGCTGCGTTTTGTGAACCCGTATATGACGTACTATTATGTTTCTGAGAGGATGCGGCTGGGTGAAGTAGAACGGGACTGGACACCGTTAGAGGATTTCAGCCCGGTGGTGGCGCGGTCTGTTGTGGCGGCGGAAGATGCGAATTTTTGTTTGCATTTCGGGTTTGATATTGAGGGGATTAAAGCGGCGCTGGCGGATGACGGGCGAGTGCGCGGGGGATCCACCATAAGCCAACAAGTGGCGAAGAATGTGTTTTTGTGGCAGGGGCGGACGTGGATACGCAAAGGGATCGAGGCGTGGTTTACGCTGTTGATTGAGGTGTTTTGGCCCAAGGAACGCATTGTTGAGGTCTATCTAAACATCGCGGAAATGGACGAGGGTGTGTTTGGCGCAGCGGCGGCGGGGCGGCATTATTTCGGGGTAGAGCCTGACAAGATTACGACGGTTCAAGCGGGGCGTCTTGCGGCGATTTTACCGAGTCCGAAGAAACGGTCTGCGAGCCGCCCAACCGCTTATACTAAGAAGCGCACACGGCAGATAATCTCTGGTGCGAAGACAATTGCGGCGGATGGGCGCGCAGATTGTTTCGAGAGTGGTTGAAATAGCTGCGTATTCGGTTCAAATAGACATAAATCTCCCAATTGGCTGATGTCATGCACAAGCTTTATCATTTTCCGCTCTCTCCGTTCTCGCGTAAGGTCCGTTTGGTCTTGGCTGAGAAAAAGATCGAAGTGGAGTTGGTCGAGGAGCGGTATTGGGAAGAGCGTGCGGATTTCATGCGGTTGAACCCGGGCGGACAAGTGCCTGTTCTGCGGACGGATAAGCTGACGTTGTCTGATAGCACGGCGATTTGTGAGTATCTGGAAGAGAAGCATCCAGAGCCTGCGCTGTTCCCACAGGGACCAGAACGTAAGGCCGAAGTTCGTCGGTTAAATGCTTGGTTTGATGATAAATTTTATCGTGAAGTGACACTTAATTTGCTGGGCGAACGAGTTCAGAAAAAGGTGATGGGGCGCGGGTATCCTGACAGTAAGAATGTGAAGATGGGTTCATCCAAGATTAAGTTTCACATTGATTATATGGGATGGCTTTTGGATCGTCGCCGTTGGTTGGCGGGGGATCGTATGACGCTGGCGGATTTTTCAGCCGCGGCACAGCTGTCTTGCCTTGATTACATTTCGGATGTGGACTGGAACCGCAACGAGTTGGTCAAAGACTGGTATGCGAAGATTAAGTCGCGACCCGCATTTCGGTCTTTGTTAGCGGATCAATTGCCAGGCTTTCCGCAACCGCCACATTATTCTGATCTGGATTTTTGAGCGACCTAACCACCAGATTGCGCGCGCAAGCGTTGGCTGAGGGTTTTTCTGACTTTGGTGTATGTAAGCCTGATGCGGTGCCTGAAACGGCGGCGCGTTTGAAGACGTTTGTGGATGCTGGGCGTCATGGACAGATGGGCTGGATGGCTGAGCGGATGGGCTGGCGTGGGTCACCAAGCGCGTTGTGGCCAGAGGCCAAGTCGATTGTGATGTTGGCGGAAAATTACGGACCAGATCACGATCCGTTGGACGTTCTGGCGCACAAGGACCGCGCGGCGATCAGCGTTTATGCGCAGAACCGTGATTATCATGATGTGGTGAAGAAGCGGTTGAAACGTGTTGGTCGGTGGCTGATCGAACAAGATCCAAAGGCCGAGATTAAGGTGTTTGTGGACACGGCCCCTGTGATGGAAAAGCCGTTAGCGCAGGCGGCGGGGCTTGGCTGGCAGGGCAAGCATACGAATTTGGTATCGCGGGAAATAGGATCTTGGTTTTTTCTGGGGGCGATCTTTACGACGGTTGAATTGGAGACTTCGGATGCCGAGGTGGATCATTGTGGGTCTTGCCGTAAGTGTTTGGATGTCTGTCCGACAGGTGCGTTTCCTGCGCCGTATCAACTGGATGCGCGTCGGTGCATTAGTTATCTGACGATTGAACATCATGGCCCTGTGGATGAGGAGTTGCGCGTCGGGATGGGCAATCGGATCTATGGGTGTGATGATTGTTTGGCGGTGTGTCCGTGGAACAAGTTTGCCGAACGCGCGGCAGAGGTGAAGTATCACGGTCGGCCTGAGTTGATGGGGGCGAAGCTGGCGGATTTGGCTGTGCTGGATGATGCTGGGTTTCGCACGTTGTTTTCGGGATCGCCGATTAAGCGGATTGGGCGAAATCGATTTGTGCGCAACGTGTGCTACGCGATTGGGAACTCTGAAGATCAGGGCTTGGTGGCGGTCGCGCAGGCTTTGGTTGAGGATGAGGACGCCACGGTCGCGGATGCGGCGCGCTGGGCGGTGGAGAGATTGAATGGGTAAGACGTTGTTGAGTTTTGGGCATGGGTATTCGGCGCAGGCGCTAGTGCCGCTCTTGGATGGCTGGCGGGTGATTGGTACGTCGCGTACGGCGGGGAAGCGGGTGCAGGACGGTGTGGAGCCTGTGCATTTTCCTGGGACGGATATGGGGGCCTATCTTGACGCGGCGACGCATTTGCTGATCTCGGCCGGGCCAGATGAAGCGGGTGATCCTGTCTTGCGGGAGTTGCGCGACGAGATCACAAAACGAGAGTTTGAATGGGTTGGGTATTTGTCCACCACGGGAGTTTATGGCGATCATCAAGGTGGCTGGGTTGATGAGGATACACCACTGACGCCATCGACACGGCGGGGGCAGTGGCGTGTTGCTGCTGAGGCGGAGTGGATGGCGATGGACCTGCCGCTGCATATTTTTCGGCTGGCGGGGATTTATGGGCCCGGGCGGGGGCCGTTTAGCAAGGTGCGTGCGGGGATGGCGCGGCGGATCATTAAGGACGGGCAAGTGTTTTCGCGCATCCATGTGGAGGACATCGCGCAGGTGGTTGCGGCGAGCATTGCGCAGCCGAATGCGGGTGCGGTGTACAATCTGTGTGACAATGACCCTGCGCCGCCACAAGATGTCATTGGGTATGCGGCAGAGCTGTTGGGTTTGCCCCTGCCAGAGGCTGTGGAGTTTGAAACAGCTGACATGACGCCGATGGCTCGGAGTTTCTATGCCGAGAGCAAGCGCGTGAAGAATGATCGAATCAAGGATGAGTTGGGGGTTGTTTTGAAATACCCCGACTACCGTGTGGGATTGCAGGCGTTGTTGGATTTGGAGCAGGACCAGTAGGAAATCCCCGATCAAGTTGGGGACAGTCGGAGGAGAGGTGTGATGCCAGTTTTCGGACGTGTTGTGATTTACGCCAAAGACGTTGAGGCAATGGTTTCGTTTTATTGCGATACTTTTGGTTTTGAGGTGCTACGCGATCCTGCAGATCGGATTGTAGAACTGCGCCACCCAGAGGGAGGCGGTGTGATCAATCTGCATCCCGCAGCGAAATCACAGAAGATGGGGCAGGTTTTGGTGAAGCTGTGTTTTGATGTACGCGATGTTGAAGCGTTTGTGGCACAGAATCCGCAATTTGGGCCAATTCACCGTGTGCCTGGGTACGAATTTTCAAATGCGAAAGATCCGTGTGGAAATAATGTTCAGGTTTCAAGCCGCGCCTTTAGAAACACCTGAATCGAAAAAGGGATGACCCGAAAGTCATCCCTTTGAATTCTACACTAATCGCACTTGCGACCAGATTGAATTGCTTAGTCGGAAGCAGCTACAGCTGCGCCAACGATCAGCAGAGCCAAGATTGGCAGAAGAGCGCCGGAAGAAGAAGAAGAAGACTCTTCAACAACTTCTACAACGTCAACTACTGGCTCGGATACGTTACCAGCGAATGCAGCGGATGCTGCTACGGACACGGCTGCTGCCAGTGCGATTTTTTTCATGTTAATTCTCCAAAGTTTTGCATGTCGCTTATGGGGCAAGGTAGTGAGACCCCACGACATACACCCAAGACTGTACCTCGTAAGGCGTTTTAAACAGCTACGATTCGGCATTGCAACTGGAACATGGCCTATTTTGGGCACTCAAACAGCAAATGTCGTCAAATTAGCAACACTTGTGTGCCGACCTTGCTGAGATTGAACAATTCTTCGATGTGTTCATTGAAAAGACCGATGCAGCCATTGGACGAACGACGGCCAATTTTGCGCGTGTCGTGGGTGCCGTGAATGCGATAATACTTCCATGTGAGGTACATGGCGTGGGTTCCCAGCGGGTTATCTGGGCCCGGCGGGATGTATTTTGGCCATTCTGGATTGCGTTTGAGCATGTTTGGTGTGGGGCGCCAATCTGGACCCACGCGCAAACGGGTAATTTTTGTGCGACCTGTGCGGGTTAGTTCGGGTGTTTCTGGGACAGAGGTCGGGTAAAGGCGATACACCGACTGATCTTCGGACCAGAAATGCAGCGCGCGGCTGATCGTATCCACAAGAATCACCCCATTTTTGGTGTTCGAGAAGTAAGGACGCCAGTCTTTGTTGGTAAAACCCGAGATATTGCGCTTTACCGCCCCAGTTTCAGGGTTGGACAGGTTTTCCTTCTTTAGCTGCTCATACAGCACTGGATCGTTGGTTTGCTGCGCCAAAGCAGCCCCGCCGAGCGTAGTGCTGGCAAGCGCGGAGCCTGTGAAGGCACGTCGTGTGATCTTAAATGTGTCTGACATGATAAATGTTTCCGTTTATGTCGATATGGGCCTAAATTACGTCTTTGTGGGCACAGATTCAATTCAAAGAAGCGCGATCTGGCGCAATCTTGCTAATGGGGATTTGAAAAACACATCAAAGCGCAGTAGAGCAAGGGCAATAGCTTTGCTGCTGAGTCTTAATACTGGGGTAAATACCATGTTTCGCGTTGTTCTAACTGCATTGGCCGTTTTGTTTGCTGTTTCGGCATGCACCACGCCGCCTTCCGATCCAAACCAACGCAAAGTATTCCGCATTCGCGCGGGTGATGTGTCCGAAATTCAGTTTCGACATTTGGACACAGTGAATGCGTTTCGCCAAGCCCGTGGGCTTAATGCGTTGCAATTGTCAGCAGAATTGAACGCAGCGGCGAAAACACATGCCCTTGATATTTCGCGTCAAAACCGCCCTTGGCATTTTGGGTCAGATGGGTCGAACCCGATCCAGCGTGTGCAACGCACGGGTTATGCGGGTGCGATGCTGTCAGAAAATCTGTCTGAGAGCTTTGAAAACGACATGGAAACCCTAGAAGCTTGGATGCGCGACCCAGTAACGCGTGCTGGTATTCTTCACCCGAATGCGCAGAACATTGGGTTTAGCTGGCATCAGGAAAGCAATGGTAAGATCTGGTGGGTTCAGGTGATCGGGTCCTAAACGACCCGTTATTGGAATGAGACGCTGACGCGTCATGCCTTTGAGCCGCATTGCGGCGGGTGCCTGCGGCGCGGATATTTTTAGACAGAAGAAATGGGGGTGCGGTGTGCCCCTTTTCTGTTGGAGCCTTACGGTTTGATCAAAATCGGGGTGCCGTCTTTGACCATGGCGTAGATTTCTTCCATTTCCTTGTTCGTCACGGCGATGCAGCCCGCTGTCCAATCGGCTTTGTTTTTGTCTGCAAACAACACAGGTCCGCCATGAATAAAGATATCACCGCCAGGTGATACACCTGCGGCGCGTGCTTTAGCGACGTCTTGCGCGTTGGGGTAATCAATGCCGATGGAGAGGTGGAAAGCGGAGTTTGGGTTGCGCCGATCGATGCGGTAAACGCCTTCAGGTGTGCGGCCATCGCCTTCTTTGAATTTATGGCCTGCGGGTGCGAAGCCGAGTTCGATGTCGTATTCTTTGAGGGCTTTTGTGCCGTGCAGGAGCCACATTTTACGGGCGGTTTTGTCCACGAGCACTTGGGTGACTTGTGGGCCGTTGTATTTTTTGAATTTGGATGGGCCGCCGCAAGCAATGAGGGCGAAGGCGGCAAAAATCATTAAAACATAACGCATTTGTAAAATCCTAAAGTCCGCGTTCCATTTCGGCGCGTGATTTGCGGGCGCGTTCTGTCGCGCTTTTGAGTTGTCCACATGCGGCCATAATATCCTCACCACGGGGTTTGCGTACAGGGGAAGAATAACCCGCTGCGTTCACAATATCGGCAAAACGGTGGATGCGGTTGTTGGAAGAGCGTTCATAAGGCGCGCCCGGCCATGGGTTGAAGGGGATCAGGTTGATCTTGGCGGGGATGCCTTTGATCAGCTCCACAAGGCGGTGGGCGTCCTCGTCCGTGTCATTCACGCCTTTGAGCATCACGTATTCAAAGGTGATGCGTTCGGCGTTGGACAGGCGCGGATAATCGCGGCAGGCTTGTAGTAGTTCTGCGATTTTGTGTTTGCGGTTGATAGGCACGAGCGTGTCGCGCACGTCATCCGTTGTGGCGTGGAAAGAAATGGCAAGCATACAGCCGATTTCCGCGCCGACGCGGTAGATTTCGGGCACGATACCAGAGGTGGACAGCGTGATGCGGCGGCGGGATAGGGCGATGCCCTCATTGTCCATGGCGATGTGCATGGCGTCGCGCACGTTGTCGGTGTTGTAGAGCGGTTCGCCCATGCCCATGAGGACGATGTTGGAGACGAGACGTTTTTCGCCAGGTTCGATGTCCCATTCGTTCAGGTCGTCGCGGGCCACCATAATTTGGCCGACGATTTCGGCGGCGGTCAGGTTGCGCACGAGTTTCTGGGTGCCAGTGTGGCAGAAGGAACAGGTGAGCGTGCAGCCGACTTGGGACGACACGCAAAGCGTGCCGCGATCTGTTTCAGGGATGTAAACGGCCTCAACCTCGTGTCCGCCTGCGATGCGCAGGAGGTATTTTCGGGTGCCATCGGTAGAGACTTGTTTCGTGACAATCTCGGGGCGGGAGAGTTGGAATTTGGCGGCGAGGTTGGCGCGGATGTCTTTGGAGAGGTTGGTCATGTCGTCAAAGGACTGCACGCCTTTGACATAGATCCACTGCCAGATCTGCGCATGGCGCATTTTGATCTGCTTTTCTTTGATGCCCACGTCTTGCAACGCATCGGTCAACTGATCGCGGGTCAGGCCGATGAGATTTGGCAAGGCATCACCGCCATCCTTGCGTGGGATGGTGAGGACGTTTGGCGTGATCGGTGCGGGTGCGGTCATGACGGTTCCAATGAAAAGCCCCCAATCGCGGGGATTGAGGGCTAATATAGCATGATTGCCAAATTTGAAAGTGTAGCGTTAGCCGCAGCGCTTCTCAGCTTCGGCCAATGCGGCGGTGAAGCCAGACAAGGAAAAGGTGTCTTTTGTCTGTGTGCCACGACGGGATTGTGCGGACACAATCGCCGCTGAACCACGCTTCAAAGCTTCGCGGATTTTGGTGTCGTCGGATGCAGTGGCAGGCCATGCGTATTCGCCATCAACGAAGAGGTCGAATTTGGCGCCCCCGATATCCAACTGAACGGGCTTGTCTGGGTCAAACGGGTAGCCGCCTGTAAAGGAGACTTGGCCGTTCACGCCGCCAGAGGGACGGTATGTTACCCAAAGCAGAATGTCAGAGCGTCGTGCGGACACGACTTGACCGCCACGTGTGTTCACAACTTTGGTCGGTTTGGAGACAACCCAGCATTCTTTGGTGGGTTGGTCTTCGACAAAGACGGACCAGTCGGTTTTCGCGTCGACGCGGTTAGTTGATTCCTGTGCGTATGCCACGCTGGCGGCCGCCAGACACATGGCCATGAAGCCACAGGTATATGCCATTGAACGTATCATGTTTTCTCTCAGCCTTTGAACTGAAACTGTTTTTGCCTCTTGTCGCATTTTTGCGATCACCCCTTTAATACGGACACAATGTGGTAATGTTGTGGCGTAGGTTCTACGAAAATGCCAGTAGGTTTGCCAGTATGCAGGCGAAAACGCCGCAGTTTTCGGCGGAAAATGGAGCAAAATAATGGGTTCTTGGGTAAATGTGGCGGAAGTGTGGCGCGGTTCGTTTCTGGAGTGCGTTCATCGGGGCCGTGCAGTCGTTTGCGATTCACGCGGAGACGTGATCGCGGAATGGGGTGACAGCAGCGGCGTGACGTTGCCACGATCATCCAGCAAGATGTTGCAGGCCCTGCCGTTGATTGAAAGCGGAGCCGCGGCGCGGTTCGGGTTGAAGGCGGAGCATTTGGCGCTGTCATGTGCGAGCCATCAGGGTGCGCATATCCACACGGATCGCGTAGACGTATGGTTAAAAGAACTTGGGTTAAGCGAAAGTGATTTGCGTTGTGGGCCGCAAGAGCCGAGCGCACTGCCAGAGCGGAATGAGCTGGTTTGCGCGGGCAAAGCCTTTGATCGGACACATAACAATTGTTCGGGTAAGCACAGTGGGTTTTTGACCCTTAACAAGCATCTGGGCGGAGGGGCGGAGTATGTGGAGCCTGACCATCCTGTGCAGAAGGCCGTGTTGAACGCGTTTGAAGAGATGAGCGGCGAAACCACGGCGGGTTACGGAATTGATGGCTGTTCCGCGCCAAACTTTGCCTGTTCGCTGCGCGGTGTGGCCACAGCGATGGCGCGGATGGCGGATCCAAAGGGGCTGGGTTCGGTGCGTGAGGGTGCTGCACGGGATTTAGTGGCAGCTATGAAAGCCCACCCTGATTTGGTGGCTGGCGAAGGTCGCGCCTGCACCGAGCTTATGAACGCAATGGACGGGCCAACCGTTATCAAAACAGGGGCCGAGGGCGTGTTTATTGCGATCCTGCCCGAACGTGGCCTTGGTGTTGCGTTGAAGATTGAAGATGGTGCGACGCGGGCGTCAGAATGTGCAATGGCGGCTTTGTTGGTGCGATTGGGCGTGGCGGATGCCAGCCACCCAGCCGTGCAAAAACGCCTACAACCCAAGCAATACAACTTTGCTGGGCTAGAGGTTGGTCATATCGCACCAGCCGATAGTTTCTATGCTGGTGGTGCGTTGATTTAGGATCCTGCAAGCAAAACTCTAGTTGGACTCTTGATCGTCGGGGAAATTGATTGCTTCAAACAAGGCGATTTCCCCTTGGCGTAACAATCTGCTGCTGATTGCAGCGACGGCAACATAGTCATTGCCCTTTATCGCACTGACGAGGTCATTTGCGACGACGGCAAATTTGCTGAGGCCGATTTGCTCACTGATTGACACGAGCCCCTTAGAAATTTTGGTAGCACCTTGAAGATCCCCGCTCATGAGCGTGTATTCTAAACGGCTGAGCCTGTCCGACACCTCGAATGCGGCGCGCTCAACGACATCGCGGCTGGATTCTATCCCTAACGCGGATTGCAAACTTGCAATTGCTGTTGCTTCAATCACAGAAGGTTCGACGATATTCAGATATTGTACATTGCTACTTACTGCGCAGGAATCTCGCATATTCTACCCATTTCATGTTACTTCACCCACCTGCACCATAGACCCAATGTCGTTTCCCATTCGTTACCCTATAAAATTGGAGTTGTTGCAATTTGCTTTGAAGTTTAGGAATACGGCGGAACGAAATGGGGAACCCGAATGGATTTTGCAAAACCTTTGCCTTCGTCGATTGTGAAACGATACCACGGTTGGCGTGCCACGACGTATGCAGAAAACAAGGCGTGGTACACGAAATTAGCGGATGAGGGGCAGCACCCGCGCGCGATGATTATCTCGTGTTGTGACAGTCGCGTTCATGCCACATCATTGTTCGGAGCGGACACGGGTGAGTTCTTTATTCACCGCAACATTGCAAACTTGGTACCGCCTTATGCGCCTGACAAAGATTACCACGGAACATCTGCGGCAATCGAATATGCGGTGAACACGCTGCGTGTGGTGAACCTTATTATCATGGGCCACAGCCAGTGTGGTGGTGTTGCCGGGTGTCATGCGATGTGTTCTGGACAAGCGCCTGAGTTGGAGAAAGACACCAGCTTTGTGGGGCGGTGGATGGACATTCTGCGGCCGGGGTACGATCGTGCGCTAAAAGTTGGTGATGATGAAACAGACCAAATTAAAGAATTGGAAAAGCAATCTGTTCTGATCTCGCTTGAAAACCTGATGACGTTCCCATTTGTGCGCGAACGCGTCGAAAGCGAAGATTTGGCGTTGCACGGCGTGTCGATTGATATCCGTTCAGGAGACATGGTGCAGTACGATCCCGTGAACGCGCAGTTTGTCACCGTCTAAGATCAATCCTGTATCCATAGAAAAAGGCAGCTCCTTGTGAAAGGAACTGCCTTTTCTTGTTTCTAATTTGCAACGTTAGCTTTTTGGGCGAACGGTCCCAATCACGACACAACGGCCAAAGTTGCCGCGGTTTTCGTTACACACGCGCAATGCTGCGGCTTGTGCTTCGCGCGCACTTGGTGCTGAGAGTGCAATGCCGGCTGTTACTGCTGGCCCTGGTTCACCACATTCGCGTGGTTTTCCTGTTGGAACGGCAAAGGCAGAGTAGGGCTTTTTGCCGATGGCCCATTTTGCCAAAACGTCGATTGTTTCTTGGCACATATTGGCTGGAATTACGATTTCTGTACCACCGTGACCATCTGCGAAAGACGCAGTAGATGTGATCAAAGCTGTAGAAAGAATGGCAGTCGCCGTGAATAGTTTTTTCATTGTTTTGTCCCCTACGAACAGTTTGCGCTGCGTGCTCCACCCGAGCATGCCTTGCGATAAAAACTATTTGGGAACAGGGCGTTGAAGGTTCAAGAGGGGCATTAAAAAAGAATCGATTATCATAGTTACGCACACGCTTATCCGGGATTTGGACCCCCCCAAAGACAATGGCAGCTCCCGTTTCCGGAAGCTGCCAATGACCCTCTTCTCCCCATTTGGCGCGGTGCCGTCAAAGAGGGTCCCCTACCAAGTAGATTGGTTTATTGCTTGAGCTGAACCGTCGCGATCACAACGCATCGACCAAGGGCGCCACGGTTTTCGTTGCACACATCAAGAGCAAGGCGACGGGCTTCGCTGACATCATCAGATTGTGCGATACCAGCCGTTGCTGGTTCACCTGCTTCGCCACATTCCTGTGTGCCTCTGGCCGTTGGCACAGCGAATGTTGTGTATTGTGGCTTGCCATAGGCCCAACGTGCCATTTCGCGTTTGGTTTCTGGGCATAAGGATGCTGGAACAGCAACTTCGAAATTGGCTGCGTTATAGCCCGAATGTCCGTCGGCCAAAGCAGCAGTTGCCCCTGTTGTCAGGGCAGCAGCAGTCAAAGTAATTGAAAGAAGATTTTTCATTTTTTATTCCCCATGTCTGTTTCCGAAGGAAGCAAGTTATTGGTTTTGCTTTCTATTCGATTCAAATGGGAAGATTCTTTGGTTGTTCAACTACAAAGACCAAAAGAATCATGATCTATTTCACAAGCTGTTGAATCTAAGTTGTTTATTCTGCCCGTCCTGCGGGCAGAATACCTGTTTTTTTACTTTTGAATTGGGATTTGACCAGAGGGCCACTTCATTTCGTAGCCGAAATTCACAACTTCTGTGTCCCCTGCACCAAGATCGATATCCCAGACCAGAACACCCCTTTTGCCATCGCGGTTTTCGTCTGATGGGCGCGGGTTGGCGGCCATGCGGATCACGAGGTCTTCGTTTTCGGATGTAGGGATCACGTCAAGGAGTTTGGTGGGCATGTCATAACTGAGGGATGAAATGACCGTGGTGCGGAAAGCGCGGTTCACTTCGGACTTGGCCGAGATAAAGCCGCTGTCACCTTCTTCCACGGACAGTGTGTCGCGTTTGATTTGGATGCCGTACAGCGGGCCGAGGCCGATGGCTTCGTCTTGGTTCGGGACGAGTTTGGGAAGGCGTGTTTCGCCAATCAGCGTTCCATCGCGATGGAGTTTGACAGGCCCGGCTAGGATCACGCCGCCGGTTTCGTTTTTGAGATCGGTGTAAAGGAAAGCGTTTTCTTCGTTCGCGGCGTTGGCCATAGCGTAGAGGTCCACATCGAAGGAAAGCGTGTCGATATTGAAAGACGACGAGTCGGTCGTCCAGTCGATGCTGTTCTTACCGCCGAGCGTGAACAGGAGAGTTTGACCTGCGAAGGAAGAGGTGTTTCCAGATTGCTCTTCTTCGATGCTCAAGGCTATGGGTTCTGCGGCCATGTCACTCGCCATTTCGCGGCTGTAGGATGCGCCGCTAACGGATTTGCGTTTTTGTAGGCGGGATTCGTCGATCAATGTTTGGATGACGGGCCACGGAATGCGCGTATCTGTGCGATCAGACAGGCTGGCGGTGGACAGGGTGATATCGACAGCGCCCCACGCATCGAGCGGTTTGATCCCTGCTCTGCCTACGGAAACGGTCGCTTCGCGATGTAGGAGCAATGTACCATCGGTGCCGTCTTGGGTCAGTTCAGCAGTATAGGTCGGGGACCAATAGGCGGCCTCTAGGTTGTCAAACTCGACTTTGGCGGTTTGTGCCTGCGTGACTTCGATCTGGGTGGTGACTTGGATCAGGTCTTGGTGTGCGTCTGGTTTCAGGGAGGACAAAACGTCAGCGGCGTGCTGTGTGTCTTTGCGCAGTTTTTCGCGTTGGGGTTCCATGGCGAGCAGTTCGGTTTTTGCCGTAGAAAGCGCGAGGGTCGCTGTTTTAGTGGTGTCTGCAAGTGCCGTGGCGACGGCCACAAGTTGTTCTGCGTTGATGCCGTTTTCAGGTGTGCCAAAGCCTTTTTCTGCTGTGACGGCGAGCAGTTTCAATTGTGTCTGCGCGGCGGTGATTTCGGCCTGTTTCACTTCATAGGTTTGTTCAAACGCGCGCTGGGCAGCCTGCGCTGTTTCAAACGCGGTTTGTGCCGTGGTTTGTTCGGCAGAGGGTTCGATCCGGATCGGTTTGGCGTGCTCACTGGTAGTGGACTGGGCCACGATGCGCACGGATGCGGGATCGCCGATGCGGGTGTCGAGCACAGTATCGCTGTAGCCTGCCGCGGGCAGGAATGAGATCAGCGTATGGCGGCCAGGGGTGAGTGCGAGTTCTGAGGTGTAGGTGACCACGCCGCCGTTTCCTGTGATCAGGGCTGCGGTCACGTCTGTGTCCAATTCGAATGTGTCGGCAAAGGCAGGAAGGGCGGTGGTAAGAAGAAGGCCAGCAATCAGGGGTCGCATTATCAATTCCAATCGGTTGTTCTGTAAACATGGTACGCTGTGTGCCGAGGAAACCTCAACACACGCAATATTTCAGACGCGCGGGATCGCGCGATCCTTGGAAATTGTTTTGACAACTTTATTTTTTGCTGACGGTTCCGATGACAACGCACCATGCCAGCCCGCCGTTTTCACGTGCGCAATTTACCAGTGCGCGGGTGGTGGCCATAACCTTTACCTTGGCATGAGAGGCGGCATAAAGTTTAGAGCTGCGGTCGATATCAAAACAGGTCGCGGCGGCCTGTTCGGATGAGATTCTCGTGACGTAGGCGGTGTATTGTGTTTCGTCTTTGGCCCAATGTTCCAAACGGTGTTTGGTTTTCGCGCAAATGTTTTTCGGCACTTCTAGGATCAAGCCGCCGCCGCTGTGAGCGTCGGCGAGCAGTGATGTCGTGCTGAGTGTGAGGGCCGCACAGATGGCCGCTGTTTTGATCTGAAAGGTCATAATTTTTCCCCTGATTCATTTCCCAAAAATAAATTTTAGCTGATCTAAAGCGTCAGCTTGGGGGAAAGGTTAACAGAAGAAAACAGCGGTGCAATTAATTTAAACGCAAAGAAGGCGGGCCGTTGCGGGCCCGCCTTCTTGTTCGATCTTCTTAAACTTTGGCTTGATTAGCCCTTTTTCAGAACCCGACGGCCCAACAGCTCTGCGATTTGCACGGCGTTAAGGGCCGCGCCTTTGCGCAGGTTGTCGGACACGCACCACAGGTTTATGCCGTTGTCGATCGTGCTGTCCTGACGGATGCGGGAAATGTAGGTGGCGTATTCGCCAACACATTCGCGCGGAGTCATGTATCCGCCGTCTTCGCGTTTATCGATCACCATGATGCCCGGTGCTTCGCGCAGGATTTCACGGGCTTCGTCTTCGTCTAGGAAGTCTTCGAATTCGATGTTGATCGCTTCCGAATGGCCGACCATCACAGGGACACGCACGCAGGTGGCGGTAACTTTGATGTTTTTGTCGACGATCTTTTTCGTTTCGGCGACCATTTTCCATTCTTCTTTGGTTTCGCCAGAATCCATGAACACGTCGATGTGTGGGATCACGTTAAAGGCGATGTCTTTGGTGAAGATGCCCGCGGGCAATTCTTGGCCCGGGACATACATGCCTTTGGTTTGACGCCACAATTCGTCCATGCCCTGTTTGCCAGAGCCTGAAACGGATTGGTACGTGGATACAACAACGCGTTTGATTGTGGCGCGGTCGTGCAAAGGTTTCAACGCGACAACCATCTGTGCAGTTGAGCAGTTCGGGTTCGCGATGATGTTCTTTTTGGAATAATCCATGATCGCGTCAGGGTTACATTCTGGCACGATCAGCGGCACATCTTGATCATAGCGGTAGAGCGAGGAGTTATCGATGACGATACAGCCTGCTTTGGCCGCGATGGGTGCGTATTGTTTGGTTGCTTCGGAGCCAACTGCGAAAAGCGCAATGTCCCAGCCCGTGAAATCGAAGGTGTCCAAGTCCTCCGTCTTCAACGTCTTGTCGCCAAAGCCGCATTCCGTACCCTTGCTCTTGCGCGATGCAAGCGCTGCAATTTCGTCTACGGGGAACTGGCGTTCAGCCAGTATGTTCAGCATTTCGCGGCCCACATTACCTGTGGCGCCTACGACAACAACACGGTAGCCCATGTTTTATTCTCCTAGGTTATAGTTTGGACAATCCCCTGATGGGGACGAAGGGCACTTAGCGCGGATTACGGACAAGTGAAATGCCTTTGGCATGATTTCTTGTTAACAAGGCCGTCAAAAGGAGTGATTTGCGATGAAATTAGCTGTTTTGGCAACGGTCGGTGTGGTTTTGGCAGGGGCGGCGCTGGCTGATTCTGCTGTGGTGACGGATGTGAAGGCTCAGAAATCTGGTGGCACATGGTCGTTTTCCGTAACAATCGCGCATGGCGACGAAGGTTGGGAGCATTACGCCGATGGCTGGGGTGTGTATCTGGAAGATGGCACAGAGCTGGGGTATCGCGTGCTGCATCATCCGCATGTGAATGAGCAGCCGTTCACGCGATCCCTGAACGGAGTGAAGGTGCCTGCGGGTGTAAAGCAGGTTTTAATTGTGCCGCGTGACAGCAAGCATGGGACGGGTGACGGTTTTTTGGTGGCGCTGGAGTAACGCCCAGCAGATTCAATTCTAGGTAAAGTGGCAGTATTTAGAACTCGCCTGTTTACGCAATACACTTGTTTTTCACCGAAGTTTCCGTGGCGTTAATCTGGGCAAAACCGAAAGAATCGCTTCAGAGGCATTGCAACAAGGGGACTGTGTTCACACGTGGTGGGCATGGGAAGTTGTTCGGTTTGCTGTCGCGCTGAACGTGTAAGAATTTGGGGTACTGATATGACACTGCTGTTTGCAACGGCCTTTGTGATGGGCTTGATCGTGGGATTTGCCCTGCTGGCCGTGATGCTGGCGTTCTACGGCTGATCTAGAAGTCGTTCCATATCGCGGTGCGGAATACCCGCATCCATGTATTCGGTTCCGTAAGCGGTGAAGCCGAGTTTTTCATAAAATGGCAGGGCGTAGGTTTGTGCTCCTAGGAACAGGCGGCTCGCCAATTTTGTCTGTGCCACGTGGTCCACAACAAAACGGATCAGGTCTGCGCCGTAATTCTTGCCGCGATATTCACGGGACACGCAAACCCGTTGGATTTTTACAGAACCATCTTTGATTTGAAACCGTGCTGTTCCGATAGGAACGTCGTTCAGTTTGGCGATGATGTGTGTGCAGTGGTCATCCTCGCCGTCGATTTCATCCGCTTCGGTCACGCCTTGCTCGCCCATGAACACCGCACGGCGCAGGGCAAAGCAAGACGCCACATCGGCGGCGTCTTGGGCGATTTTGATGTCGAGGGACAAGGCTTACATGGCCGCGCCGAAGAGGTTGCCGCCTGTGATCACGTGGATGCCACCATCCAGCGGCAGGATCGCGCCTGTAACGTATGCGCCAGCAGGGGAGCAGAGGAACAGGGACGCGCCTTGGATGTCGGAGGGTTTACCGATACGGCCAAGGGGGACATCGCCGCCGACGGCTTTGGCTTGTTCTTCCTTCGCGGTGGCGAAGGCGGTCATTTTGGATTGGAAGGGTCCCGGAGCCAGTGCGTTGACGGTGACGCGGTGGCCTGCCAGCTCTTTGCCGAGGATGGCTGTGAGGTGGTGCACGGCGGCCTTGGAGGCGGAGTAGCTGTAAGCGCCATCGGCCAGTGGATGTTTGCCCATCACAGAGCCGAGGTTGAGGACGCGCGAGGGGTCTTCGTCGCTGGCGGTTTTGATCAAGAGGGGCAGGAGTTGTTGTGTGAGGTGGGCAAGGCCCGCCACGTTCACGTTCATCACCTTTTCCCATGCGGAATGTGGGAATTGGCCCAGCGGTGCGCCCCAGCTGATGCCTGCGTTGTTTACGAGGATGTTGAGTGTGTCGGTGCGCGAAGTGACTTCGGCGACGATGGCGTCGATGCCCTCTTCTGAGGAAACGTCGCCAGAGAATGCTTCGACACTGCCAGACGGGTTTGTGCCGTTGATCTGTGCGGCGGCTTCTTCCACTTGGTGCAATTTGCGCGAACAGATGATGACGCGTGCCCCTGCGTGGGCAAAGCCGTGGGCCATCATGGCGCCAATGCCAGAGCCGCCCCCTGTGATAAGCGCTGTTTTGCCAGAAAGGCCGAAAAGTTCGTTGAGCATGGTTCTGTCCTTTGTTCCGTAGCGGATTTGTTGACAGTCTAGGCGCTGGGCTATTGTGATGCCAAGCAAATTGCCGCGCGAATACGCGGCGTCACATGAAAAGGACCAGCGCCATGAGCGATCTTCCAAGCGAAACATTTTCCGTTATTCAAAAACTCGATGGGTATTCTGGCCGATCCGAAGGGCCGATGATTGCCGACGCGGCGGAGTATCTGAGCGACGGGATGCTGCCGATGCCCAAACCGGGTAAAGGGCAAGTGTTGATTAAGCTGCGCATGGCGTCGGTGAACCCGTCGGATTTGCATTTCATTAAGGGTGAATACGGTCAGCCACGCGAGCAAGGGAAGGCGGCAGGGTTTGAAGGCTGCGGTGATGTCGTGGCGGCAGGCGAAGGCGCCGAGAATTTGGTTGGGCAGCGCGTGGCGTTTGTGACGACGGGGGCGTGGTCGGAATACTGCGTGACCATGGCGATGATGTGCATTCCGTTGCATCCCTCTGTGAAGGACGAGGATGGCGCGGCGCAAATTGTGAACCCGCTGACCGCTGTAGGTATGGTCGATATCGCAGAAAAGAACGGCGATTGTTTTGTGATGTCAGCGGCGGCGAGCCAGCTCGGGAAACTGATGCTGGGACTTGCAAAGGATAAGAGCATGAAGACGATCTGTTTGGTGCGCCGCATGGATGCCGCCGAAGGATTGAAGGCGCTGGGTGCGACGGTTGTGTTGGATGTGACGGCGGATGATTTTGACGCGCAGTTTGCGGCGGCATCACGGGAGCATAAACCGCGTGTTTTCCTTGATGCGGTGACGGATGCGATTTCGGAGCGGGTGTTTACCATGATGCCAAACCGTGCGCGCTGGGTGAGCTATGGGAAGCTGAACCCAGAGCTGTTTCCCATGACGCAGATGGGGCAATTGATTTTCCAATCAAAGGTGATCGAAGGGTTCTGGCTGACGCCGTGGATGCAGGCCAATGGGGCGGAGATGCCGCGTTTTGCCAAAGAAGTGCAGACACGGTTTGCCGATGGCACTTGGAAGACGGATGTGGCGAAATATCTGCCGCTGCGCGAGGTGGTGTCTGGGCTGGCGGCGGCGACGCAAATCAAAGACGGGAAGATCATGATCACGCCGTGATTGGTGGTGTTAAAGATTTACAGACCCCTAATTAAGACCCTGCATATAAGAAGCGTCTTGTAAGACGCGTCTGGGTTAAGGGTTTGGTAAGGATAAAGAGGTTGGTGCAAGAATGTTGCGCCAGCCTCTTTGCATTTGTAGGCTGACCCTATGCCAAAATCCAATCCGCATAGGCCGTTTACCCCAAACCCAGACATGGTGGCACGACGCCCTGATGTCATGGGCAATGCGATCAACGGATTGGGCGAGGATGAAACCCGCCGCCCTGATATGGTGTTCTGGGCCCCGAACCCAGATGATATCGCTTTCGGGGATGTGCAAAAATGGTTCTATCTCG
>CALLAV010000059.1 GCA_938001995.1 uncultured Amylibacter sp.
CCAGCGAAGGACGCTTGTTATTCTACGTCCTCGTGTCGGATATGGTGTTCTTTATCTCTTGGACATTGAAAACCCTCGTGGCTCCAGCCTCCGCCGCAGGTGGCGTGATTGGCGCTGATAAAATCGGCCTTTTGATGATTGCCGCTCTTATGGTGCGCACGGCATTGATGTACGGTTTTTCCTTCCTCGTCTTTGGCGTTACTAAAATGTGCAAGGGCGATGCCAACTGGAAGATGACCCGCACGGGTGTGTTCTGGGGCGCATTTGTCTCAGCGCCCTTTGGCCTTGCTGCCGCCATCATCGCCGCCGTTATGGGCATGTTCGAGCCGCAAATGCCGATCCTTGGCAACCAGATCGTGGCGCTGCCTGTCTATTGGCTCGGACTGATCCCGTTTGTTTGGTACATCGCCGCTGGCACTGCCGAGGCAAACAACTTCCGCCTAACATCGCCTACTTTTATGGCCATGACTCTGTTTGCGTTGGCATTGACCGTTGCAACCCTCACCCTTGGCGTCGGAGATATGATTGGATGACCCCACAGCGACTGTCTGATTTCCTGCCTTTAGCAGTACAGTCGCTGACCCAGCCGCGGGTTGGCCTGCGCACGGTTTTGTCTATCCCCGCAACGCGATCTGATGTGATCAACGCTGCGTGGCTTGTAATCATTTGCAACCTGATCCTGACGACTGTGCTGACACTTGTCGGCCCGACACCGCCCGAAGGCACGCCAACTGTGCCTTTGACCACCAGCACCATTATGCAGGCGCTCAGCCTGTTTGGCGGGGCGGTTATTGTACACCGTGTTGGTGGTATGTTTGGCGGCGTTGGTAGTTTCGACGACAGCCTAAAGCTGGTCGTATGGGTGAATTTCATCCTGTTCTTAACGCAGATGCCGATCCTTTTGGTGTCTTTTGCCGGACAAGAAATTGTTGCCCTTGCCATGATGTTGGTGGTGATCGTCGCAATGACCCAACTGACAGCAACAATCATGGAATTACATGGCTTTACAGAAGTCTTTCCCGTGCTAATTGGCATTATAGGAAGCATGATCCTGTTCGGGATTGTCCTTCTTGTCTTGCTCGGCATGCTGGGCGTAACCCTACCCACTGAACCCGCGGTTTGATCCCTATGTATGACGTCCAGAAAATTCGCGCCGACTTTCCCATTTTGGCGCGCGAAGTGAACGGGAAGCCGCTTGTCTATCTCGACAACGGGGCCTCTGCGCAAAAGCCACAAGCGGTGATTGACGCGACCACACGCGGCTACGCCGAAGAATATGCAAACGTTCACCGCGGCTTGCACTATCTGTCCAATCTTGCGACCGAGAAGTACGAGGCCGTGCGCGGCACGGTTAAAACGTTCCTGAACGCGGCCCATGAAGATGAGATCATCTTCAATTCTGGCACAACCGAGGGCATCAATATGGTGTCCTATGGCTGGGGCATTCCGAACCTGAAAGCAGGGGACGAAATTATCCTCTCAGTCATGGAGCACCACGCCAATATCATCCCTTGGCATTTCCTGCGCGAGCGTATGGGCGTCGTGCTAAAGTGGGTGGACACAGACGTGAACGGGGATCTGGATCCGCAGGTGGTGATCGACGCAATCACTGACAAAACCAAGCTGATTGCTGTCACCCACATGTCTAACGTCCTTGGCACCGTGGTAGATGTGAAAACCATCTGTACAGCCGCTCACGAACGGGGCGTACGTGTCATGGTTGATGGCTCCCAAGCCACCGTTCACATGCCCGTTGATGTTCAAGACATCGGCGCAGATTTTTACGCGATCACGGGGCATAAACTCTATGGCCCGTCGTCCTCTGGCGCGATTTACGTGAAACGCGAACGTATGGCGGAAATGCAGCCCTTTATTGGGGGCGGGGACATGATCCGCACTGTGGGCAAAGACGTGATCACCTACAATGATCCACCCCATAAATTCGAAGCGGGGACTCCTGGGATCGTGCAGATGATCGGCCTTGGCGTTGCGCTCGATTACATGATGGATCTCGGCATGGACAACATCGCCGCTCATGAACTGGCTTTGCGCGATTACGCCCAAGAAAAACTCTCTGGCCTCAACTGGCTGAACATCCAAGGCAATTCGGCCACCAAAGGCGCGATCTTTTCGTTCACGCTTGATGGGGCGGCCCATGCCCACGATATTTCAACGGTCGTGGACCAACGTGGCATTGCCGTGCGGGCAGGGCATCACTGTGCGCAGCCTTTGATGGAGCACATGGGCGTCACAGCCACATGTCGCGCGTCTTTTGGCCTCTATAACACGACAGAAGAGGTCGATAAGCTCGTCAGCGCGTTAGAGTTGTGCCACGAGTTGTTCGGTTAACACGCACCCAATTACCATTTAATCTTTTAGTTTCAGCAGATTGTGGCTGATGCAGCGCAGTCGCGCGCTGTTTTTGCATTGCCTAAAAACTTCTCTAACGTTAGATTAACGTCACATTGTTAGAGTAACGTTAGGTATTAACATGGCCCGTAGACCCACGCTGAAAGATATCTCGGAACTTGCGGGCGTGTCAGAAATGACCGCAAGCCGCGTGCTGCGCGGTAAAGGAGAGGCATCGCCGACAACGCGCGATCGCGTGCTAGAGGCGGCGAAAAAGGTTGGATATGTTCCAAACCGCATCGCGGGCAGCCTGTCGTCAAAATCCGTGGATCTGGTGGGCGTTGTCGTCCCGTCGATCAGCAGTTTCGTTTTTGCCGAAGTCCTAACGGGCCTGTCGAACGTTCTAAAGACCACAGCCATGCAGCCCGTTTTTGGCGTGTCCGATTACGATCTGGAAACCGAAGAAACAGTCATCCGCGAAATGCTATCTTGGCAGCCAAAGGGCCTTGTGGTTGCAGGGTTGGAACACACGGATGCCGCGCGTAAAATGATGGCGAATGCGGGCATTCCAATTGTCGAGATTATGGATGTGGACGGCGATCCTGTCGATCTGGCTGTCGGCGTATCGCACCGCCGCGCAGGATATGAAACCGGCAAGGCGATTCTTGCGCGGGGGTATAGAAAGCTAGGGTTCATTGGTACAAAATACCCGTTGGATCATCGCGCCGAAAAAAGGTTTCAGGGGTTTCAGCAAGCCCTGTCAGAAGCTGGTGTCACACTGACGGATCAAGAGTTTTTTTCTGGGGGATCAACGCTTCTGCTTGGCCGTCAACTCACCGAAAAAATGCTCGAACGTTCCCCCGATATTGAGATGATTTACTATTCTTCAGACACCATGTCGTGTGGCGGGCTGATGCATTGCATTATGAATGATATTTCTGTGCCCAATGAGCTGGCCCTAGCGGGGTTCAACGGGCTGGATTTACGCAATGGGATGCCGATGCTCACCGCCACAATGAACGCCTACCGTTTTGAAATTGGGAAAAAAGCCGCGCAGCTGATCCTAGAGCATGAACAACCCGATTACCGCGCGGTGCGCCAAGTGGTTGAGTTCAAACCGGATATTGAGTTCGGCGATACACTTTAGCGCGGCCAACAACGGCGCAGCCCATGGTTTCTTGCAAAGCGTCTGTCAGTTCATCCACCGTGTTTGTAATCACAAAAATCCCATCTGTCGCATCTGACAAGCACCGCGATGGTTCGCGTTGCAGCCCTCCCGATTCCGCGAAATAGCCGGGCCAACGTTCGAAGTTCTCGTCTATTTTGAAGCCGATCACATGCACCACAACGCCTTGGCGCGCATAACCAGCCGCAGCAGCGCAGGGATCCCCACAGGTTTGTCGCCCGTCTGTGATGACCACAACATCCCCACCACCGCGCGCATTTAGAACACCCACTGCCGCATCAACCGCTTGCGCCAAAGGCGTATCGCCCGCAGGCTCCAACCCTGACACAGCGCCCAAGATGGACAAGTCCGCATCAGGTTGGGGCTGCAAGCGAACATCCACATTGTCACAAGGGCCAAGCGGACCTGGCCCATAGACCACCAGTCCCACATTCCGATAGGGCGCAAAACGGGGCAGGGAGCGTTGCAATGCTTCACGGGCGTCATCAATGCGCCGCGCAAAAGGCGCCTCGGCCGCCAGCGTGGCCATAGATCCCGATCCGTCAAACACCAACATCGCATCGCGCGTGCAATCCGCACCCGTGGCACTTAGCGGGGAAAGAGACAGGGCCAACGCTAGGAGGTTTCGTTTCATACGGTCAAACCTAGCACAGTATGCGCAACAAAAAAGGCGCCCCAAAAACGGGGCGCCCTCTCGATTGGGAGAAATCGAGCGCTTAACTTAGCAGGAGTAGTACATGCCAAATTCAACTGGGTGAGGCGTGTGCTCGTAGTTGTACACTTCTTCCCATTTCAGCTCCATGTAGCCTTGGATCTGGTCGCGGGTGAACACGCCGCCTTCCAGCAAGAAGTCCATGTCTTTTTCCAACTCGTCCAATGCTTCGCGCAAAGACGCACACACTGTTGGGATACCCGCCAGCTCTTCTGGTGGCAGATCGTAAAGATCTTTGTCAGATGCTTCGCCCGGATCAATCTTGTTCTTGATGCCGTCAAGGCCAGCCATCAGCAGGGCAGAGAAACACAGGTACGGGTTTGCCGCTGGATCAGGGAAACGCGCTTCTACACGCTTTGCCTTAGGGGATTCAGCCCATGGGATCCGCACACAACCAGACCGGTTACGTGCAGAATATGCGCGCAGAACAGGGGCTTCAAACCCTGGGATCAAACGTTTGTAGCTGTTTGTGGATGGGTTGGTGAAAGCGTTCAACGCTTTCGCGTGCTTCAGGATACCACCAATGAACCACAAGGCTTCTTGGGACAGATCAGCGTATTTATCGCCTGCAAACAGGGGCTTACCCTCTTTCCAGATGGACATGTTCACGTGCATGCCTGTGCCGTTGTCACCCGCGATTGGCTTTGGCATGAACGTTGCGGACTTGCCGTACGCGTGTGCCACGTTGTGGATGATGTATTTGTATTTTTGCAGCTCGTCCGCCTGTTTGGTCAGGGACCCGAACACCAAACCCAGCTCGTGCTGACAAGAGGCAACCTCGTGGTGGTGCTTGTCGACTTTCATGCCGATGGATTTCATCGTGGACAGCATTTCAGAACGCAAGTCCTGTGCCGCATCGATTGGGTTTACAGGGAAGTAACC
This sequence comes from uncultured Amylibacter sp., assembly GCA_938001995.1. Lineage (GTDB taxonomy): Bacteria > Pseudomonadota > Alphaproteobacteria > Rhodobacterales > Rhodobacteraceae > Amylibacter. Next base: position 5,130 of record CALLAV010000059.1, read on the forward strand.
GCCTTTGACGCCCGGGCGGTGGCCCATGTTGCCCATTTCGTATTCTGTATCTGTGTTCCAAGACGCGTCTGCCGCATCAACTTCGTAGGATACTTTGTTGATAGTGTTGGAAAAACGAACGTCGTCAAACAGGAAGAACTCCGCTTCTGGACCCCAGAAAGATTGATCACCAATGCCCGAGGACACAAGGTAGGCTTCGGCACGTTCCGCTGTGGAACGTGGGTCGCGATCGTAGGATGCGCCCGTATCAGGCTCAACAACAGAACAGTGAACGCAAAGCGTTTTTTCTGCATAGAACGGATCAATGTACACAGAGTTTGTGTCTGGGATCAGTTTCATGTCAGATTCTTCGATGGATTTCCAACCCGCAATGGACGAGCCGTCAAACATAAAGCCATCTTCGAAAAAATCTTCGTCAACTTCATCGTTGATGATCGTCACGTGCTGCAATTTGCCCCGTGGATCTGTGAAACGCACGTCGAGATACGCGATCTCTTCGTCCTTCATCATCTTTACGACTTCTTTAGCATTCATAGTGTTGTTCCCTTGCTAGAGTTAATTCTGTGACCCGCGCTTACAGCGCTTCTGGGCCTTCTTCGCCTGTCCGAATGCGGATGGCTTGTTCTACGGTTGAGATAAAGATTTTGCCGTCGCCGATCTTTTCGGTGCGTGCAGCCCCGATAATGGCTTCAACGGCTGCGTCTACCTGATCTTCGGCGATCACGACTTCGATTTTCACTTTGGGGAGGAAATCAACGACATATTCCGCACCGCGATACAGTTCCGTGTGACCCTTTTGACGACCAAAACCCTTGGCTTCGATCACGCTCAGACCTTGGACGCCCACTTCTTGTAAAGCTTCTTTCACTTCATCGAGCTTGAATGGCTTGATAATGGCTTCGATCTTTTTCATTCAGTTTGCCTCCCTGAGCGCTGCGTTTGATGCTGTTTCGCAGGTTTGCGGGCAGTGGCAATTCTTGGCGATTGGTGCAAACGTAGGGGTGTGATCGATTCAAACCTCACTGCCTAATTTTTAGGCAAACTGCCTATTTTTTGACCAAAGTCGAGTCCAGCATGACAGAACTCCTCACCGCCGCACAAATGCGGGCCATCGAACAAGCCGCCATCGAAAGCGGCGAGGTCACAGGTCTTGAACTGATGGAACGCGCAGGGCAGGGCGTTGTTGAAGCGATCTTTGAGGAATGGCCAGAGCTTGCGAAAACCAGCCACCGCGCGGTTGTCCTCTGCGGTCCTGGCAACAACGGCGGCGACGGATTTGTCGTCGCGCGGTTGTTAAAGGAGTGGGGCTGGGAGGTTGAGGTGTTCCTGTATGGGAACGCGGAAGAACTACCAGCAGATGCGAAGGTGAATTATGAACGGTGGTGTGAAAATGCCAATGTCATCGATCTCACTGATGACAGCTTTGATGGCTATATTGACGACACTTCAAACCTCGCGCTTGTTGTTGACGCGCTTTTCGGGATTGGTCTGTCACGCCCATTTTATGGTCTGGGACGTGTTCAAGACGAAGTGAACTATGCACAATCCATTCCAAATAGGGCCGATCAAACCACCCCTAAAGTGGTCGCGATTGATGTGCCAAGTGGCCTAAATTCTGACGATGGGAACTACACTGGGTATGAAGATGAAAACCCATTAGATTCAAATGTTGTCGCTGACATTACGGTCACGTTCCAAGCAGCAAAATTAGGTCACTTTTTACAATACGGTCCAATCTCTTGCAGAAAGCTTGTGATCAAGGATATCGGCCTCAGTTTCTTTTTGGATCAAATATCCGCGCCGCAGGCACCCAACCCTTGCGTTAAAGAGCCAGCCATTCATGTCACTTGCCTGACAATGCCACCACCAAATTACACTGTCTCAAAATCTTTTGGTCACAAATTCTCCCACGGCCACGCCGTCATCTGCTCTGGTCCTGCCACCAAAACTGGTGCTGCGCGTCTTGCCGCCCGTGGGGCACTGCGCATCGGAGCTGGCCTTGTCACTGTCGCTAGCCCTGCAAGCGCACAACATGAAAACGCCGCGCACCTCACGGCGATCATGTTGCGCGTTGCGGACACGGCAGAGGATTTCAAAACACTACTGTCTGATGATCGGATCTCCTCAATCTGCATCGGGCCAGGGTTTGCATGCGTAAGTGAGTCTGGAGGGCTCGACTTCGATCATACCCGCCAGGTGGTTAAAGCAGTGTTAAGCACGTCTAAATTCACCGTTTTGGATGCAGATGCCCTGACCGCCTTCAAAGACACGCCTGACGACCTGTTGAAACACCTTCACCCAAACTGCGTCCTCACTCCGCATGAAGGGGAGTTCAAACGACTGTTCCCCGACATTCATGCCAAACTCAGCGCACCCACCACCAAAGGTCCCGCCTACAGCAAAGTGGACGCCACCCGTGACGCCGCCGCACACGCAGGCTGCACAATCCTTTTCAAAGGACCAGACACTGTCATAGCAAACGAACAGGGCAGGGCGTCGATCAACTCCGCCCACTATGATCGCGCAGCCCCATGGCTTGCCACTGCGGGATCTGGTGATGTGCTTGCGGGGTTCATCACAGGACTGTTGGCGCGCGGGTTTGATCCTATGCAAGCGGCAGAAACGGCGGCTTATCTGCACGTAGAATGCGCGTTAGAATTCGGGCCTGGTTTGATCGCCGAAGACATTCCAGAGCAACTGCCCACAGTGTTCTCCAAATTAGGGCTTTGATCGCCCATTTCGTCCCGTATCAAAACTTCACGCAACAGCCTTCACTTTTCCACTCGCCAAGCCCGAAAACACTTGTTAGAAGGGCGCGGAATTACGGGCAGCCTGCGGGCTGCCTCGTATGTTGTGCGGGTGTGGCGGAATTGGTAGACGCACCAGATTTAGGTTCTGGCGCCGCAAGGCGTGGGGGTTCAAGTCCCTTCACCCGCACCAACGTGTTTTCGCAAAGCGAAAACGCGGCCGGCAGGTGTTTCGCAGAAACACCGAGAGGCAAACCTGCCCTGAGACATTGGGCACTCGGTCTCTTGGAAAGACCACCGAAATTACGGCCGCACCCGTTGCGACCACACACCGATGAACCGGACACCTCCGGCCTGATGAAGGAAGAAAAATGCAGGTAACTGAGACACTTAACGAAGGCCTGAAGCGCGGCTATTCCATCACACTGACAGCGGCAGAGCTGGAAGAGAAAGTGACAGAGAAGCTGAAAGAAGCGCAGCCAAACGTAGAAATCAAAGGTTTCCGCAAAGGCAAAGTGCCTATGGCGCTGCTGAAAAAACAGTTTGGTAAATCAGTTCTCGGCGAAGCGATGCAAGAGAGCATCGACGGCGCGATGAACGATCATTTTGAATCTTCTGGCGACAAGCCTGCAATGCAGCCAGATGTGAAAATGACAAACGAAGAGTGGAAAGAGGGCGACGACGTTGAAGTGTCCCTCAACTACGAATGTTTGCCAACTGTCCCTGAAACAGACTTTTCCAAAGTAAAATTGGAAAAGCTGGTTGCAAAGATCGATGACAAAGATGTTGACGATGCGCTCGCCAATCTGGCCGAAAGCGCACAGAACTTTGAAGATCGCAAAAAAGGTTCCAAAGCCAAAGACGGCGACCAAGTTGTGATCAACTTCTTGGGCAAAGTTGACGGCGTTGCTTTTGACGGCGGTCAAGCAGACGACTATCCGCTTGTTCTCGGCTCCAACTCTTTCATCCCGGGTTTTGAAGAGCAGCTTGTTGGCGCAAAAGCAGGCGACGACGTAGAGGTTAAAGTTAGCTTCCCAGCCGACTACCAAGCGGAGAACCTTGCCGGCAAAGACGCTGTGTTTGAGTGTAAGGTGAACGAGGTGAAAGCCCCAGCCGCCGCTGAAATCAACGACGAATTGGCGACAAAATTCGGCGCTGAAGATTTGGCTGACTTGAAAGGCAAGATCACAGAGCGTCTACAAGAAGAATACAACGGCGCGGCCCGCATGGTCATGAAGCGCGGTCTGATGGACGAGCTGGCCAAGCTTGTGTCCTTTGAGCTGCCGCCGACTCTCGTTGAAAACGAAGCGAAATCCATCGCGCATCAGTTGTGGCACGAAGACAATCCAGAGGTTCAAGGCCACGACCACCCAGAGA
>CALLAV010000060.1 GCA_938001995.1 uncultured Amylibacter sp.
CGGGTGCCAGATCTATTCGGACATGACGCAGTTTGCCTATGTCGGACGCGAGACAACGGTGATGACTGCACCAAATCTTTGGCATCACCCTTATGGCTTTGGCACGCTTGGGTATGCGCTGCCTGCGGCCATAGGTGGTAAGATCGGGGTGGGGGATGCGCCAGTGATCGCCATCGCGGGGGATTATGGGTTTCAGTACACGGTGCAAGAACTGGGTGTTGCTGTGGAACTGGGGCTGAGCCTGCCGATTATTCTTTGGGACAATGGCAAGCTGAAAGAAATTGAGGATTGCATGGTCAATTCGCAGATCGCGCCAAATGCGGTGCAGGCGTTGAACCCTGATTTTTGCAAATTGGCAGAGGCTTGGGGGGCGTTGTCGGCGCATCCTAAAACGTTGGCGGAAATGCAAGCCGCGGTGCAGGCCGCGTTTGCGGCGCAGGGGCCAACGCTTATTTATGTGACGCCAGATATCCTCGGTTAATGTTGGGTTATCTTAGACGCGTCTTGTAAGACGCTTCATATATGACGCTTCATATTTGCAGGGTCTTAAAGTGACACGTCCTAACGGGGGACGGCGCTGGCTTTCGCTTTTCCCGAAGGACTGTTTTGTATTCGAGCGGTTCTGGGCGAATTTCATTGTTTGCCTTCGGGTTTTGCGAAAAGAGAGGCACAGCGAAACCCCTTTAGAAAGTCTTAAAATGGACGTGAACGACAAGATTGTTGCCGATCTGGTAAAGAACAACGTCGAGTTTATCACCACCGTGCCGTGCAAACAGCTCGCGGGTGTGATCGACGCGGTTGAAGCCAGCCCTGATATTTTCCACATCCCTTCCAACAAAGAAGACGAAGGTATGGGCCTGTGTGCAGGGGCATTCATGGGCGGTAAGCGCCCAGCGATCATCATGCAGAACACGGCGATTGGCGTAACAATTAACACGTTAGCGACCCTGACTCAGTATTACCGCATGCCTTTGCCAATGCTGATTTCGTACCGCGGCGAACTGCGTGAGCCTGTGGCTTGTCAGGTTGAAATGGCGGTTCACACCAAAGCGCTTTTGAATCAGTTGAACATCCCGACGTACCACTTCCACAAGGAATCCGATGTGGACGAGTTGGACGAGATCCTGAAATACACATTCATGTGCAACAAACCCGTCGCGATCCTGACAGACGCGTCTTTCTGGGGAGGCTATGGCGACCAATGATACGTTCTGAAATCCTGCGCGAAATCGCGCCAATCCTGCACGATCAACTGGTTGTGTGTAACATCGGTCTGCCGAGCCAAGAGCTGCATATGATCGATGATAATGCGAAAAACTTTTACATGCTGGGCACAATGGGCCTGTCATCGTCTATCGGTCTGGGTCTTGCTTTGGCGCAGGACAAAACGGTTATCTCTATTGATGGGGATGGGTCGATCTTGACCAACATGGGCACGTTGCCGACCATCGCGAACAATGTGGCGGACAACTATATTCTGATGATCATCGACAATGGGTCCTATGGATCCACTGGGGATCAACCAACCTATGCAGGTAAGAAGACCAAGCTGGAAAAAGTAGCTGCGGCCTGTGGGTGTGAAAACGTTGTTGTGTGTCAGGACGTGGACACTGGCAAAACACTGCAAGCGGCGATTGACAGCAAACAAATGACAATCATCGTGGTGAAATGTGACAGTGGTAACATCAAGCGGCCTGTGATCACGATGGACCCTGTTGTGATCCGTGATCGTTTCATGAAGGCGGTTGCGTCTTAAACGCTCCGACCTTGCTTTAAAACAAAAGGCCGCGCTGTAGCGAAACGGCGCGGCCTTTTCACATCTGATGGTGATGGGATTAGCCGACTTCAAAACCCAAGTTGTATGTCACATCAAAGCTGTCCAACAACGCGTTGTATTCAGCGATGTTCGTGATCGCGAGGTCATTGAGCGTGATAGTTCCGCCCGAATGGCTAACCATCACTGAATCGCCAAGGATGTTCACGCTAAGGAACAGCGTGTCGTTGATTTGCAGCGAATCTTCTGCTGAATCGTATCCATAGACGTTGTCGTCGCCTGTGTCGGTGTCCGCGTGAAAGACAAATACGTCCGCACCATCACCGCCGTCTAGATCATCGTCGCCTTTTGCGCCGATGATCGTGTCGTCGCCAGCCCCGCCAAAGAGGTCATCGTTGCCAGTGCCCCCATCCAGAAGGTCAGCGCCGTCGTCACCCCAAAGTTTGTCAGCGTTGTTGCCACCATAGAGGCTGTCGTCACCGTTGCCGCCATAAAGGCTGTCTGTGCCACCTTTGTTGCCGCCATAGAGTTCATCGTTGCCCTCGCCGCCATACAAGCGGTCTTTGCCATCGTCGCCGTACAACGTGTCATTGCCAGCATCGCCGTACAAACGATCGTCCTCTACGCCACCGAAGAGGTTGTCGGCGTGGTCGCCGCCATAAAGCTTGTCCTTGCCTTTGCCGCCAAAGAGATCATCAGCACCTGCGTCACCGTACATGGCATCACTGCCGTTGCCACCGTCGAGCATGTCAATACCTTCGCCGCCCCAGAGCTTGTCGCCACTGTTGCCGCCATAAAGGCTGTCATCGCCGCTGTCGCCGTATAGGCTGTCTGTGCCCCCACGATTGCCGCCGTAGATGATATCGTTGTCAGCGCCGCCGTAAATGATGTCCTTGCCGTCATTTCCGCGGATTTCATCTGCACCGTCACCGCCATATACAACATCTTCTCCTGCGCCAGCGTCGAACACATCGTCACCACCCATCAGGTAGGCTGTGTCGTTACCGCCAGAGACATATTGAACCCCAGCGGCGGTCTTTTGGTCAGATGTCAGAATTTGCGCATCGTCAGAACCGTTGAAAACCCAGCTTTGCGTTAGGAAAATATTTTCCAGCGCCTGTGTGTCATAGCCTGAGAGTTCATTTAGAAAGGCCAACGTTAAATCTGCATTGTTCAAATTCAGGTTGGACAGCGTTCCAATGCTATTGGTGCCTTGTGTGACAGAGATGCTGTCAAGCGTGCCGCCAAACAAATAGGTGTGTCCCCCTGTGCTTCCGTATGTGAAAGCGGTGCCACTAAAGGTGAAGGTGTACCCGTTGTTTTCGACAGAATATGTTGTTGAATCTTGTTGAACGATTGTTCCACCGAAAATCCCCGTCGCAATCAGCTCGAGTGTTTCAGCAAAGCCAAACTGGGCGTCCGCCCCAAAATCATAAAAAAAGGTCATGCTCATGCCTTCAAAGGTTGTGGCCCCCAACCTGTCCAAAACGTTAAGTAGTATTAACCAATTCCAGCAAGCATTGGGCCGCCAGTTTAAGTGAATTTCGCAACTTTAGGTGGCTACTCGGCAACAAACGCCGTTGTTTGTGGCGGGTTTGCCCGTGGTTCTCCTTAGTGTGACGGAATTAAGTCCGCTTTTTGTGGCGATTTGCTAAAAGAGTGGCTGGAAATTTGGAATCAGGCTTTTGAAACGAAAAAGGCCGCGCATGTCCCCCAACATGCGCGGCCTTTTCCGTCTTGGTTTTGGTCACATCAGCCGACGACAAAGATGTCGTCGAATGTGATGTTAAAACTGTCGAGCAGTGCGTTGTATTCTGCAATGTTCGTGATTTGGAGATCGTCCAATGTGATAGAGCCGCCTGAATGGGTCACGGTTACATAGTCGCTGAAAAATCCGATCGAAACGAACGAAGTGTCGTTGATTTGCAGCGTGTCCTCAGCGGAATTGTAGCCAAAGATATTGTCGTCGCCCGTGTTGCTGGCGGCGTTGAAGATAAATGTATCTGCACCGGCGCCACCATCCATATCGTCATTGCCAGAGCCGCCGATTAGGTCGTCATCGCCAGCGCCGCCAAAGAGTTCATCGTTGCCAGTGCCCCCTTCGAGCGTGTCGTTGCCCGCGTCGCCCCATAGCTTGTCAGCATTGTTGCCGCCAAACAGGTTATCGTCGCCTTCGCCGCCATAAAGGCTGTCTGTCCCGCCTTTGTTGCCGCCAAATAGATCGTCATTGCCGTCGCCCCCGTACAGACGGTCTTTGCCGTCGTCTCCGTAAAGCGTATCTTCACCCGCGTCGCCGTACAGGCGGTCTTCGTCGATGCCACCATACAGAAGGTCATTGTCGTCACCGCCATACAGCTTGTCTTTCTTTGTGCCACCGAACAGCTCGTCTTCGCCTGCGCCGCCATAGGCCACGTCGCTGCCGTTTTCGCCGTAAAGGGTATCGTCGTCCGCGCCGCCCCAGAGTTTGTCACCGCTGTTGCCGCCAAAAAGGATGTCGTTACCTGCGTCTCCGTACAAGCTGTCTTGGCCCCCACGGTTGCCGCCATATATGACGTCATCATTGTCGCCGCCATAAATGGTGTCTTTACCGTCATTGCCACGCAAGTTGTCTTCGCCACTGCCGCCATAGACCAGGTCTTCGCCAGCACCCGCGTCAAAAATGTCGTCCCCCCCCATAAGGTAGGCAATGTCGTCACCAGCCGAGACATAGCGCACGCCGTCTGGTGTAAACTGGTCAAACGTCAGAACCTGCGCATCGTCGTTGCCATTAAACACCCAGTTTTGGTTAAGAAATAAATCTTCGAGTGCGGTTGGATCAGAACCAGACAGTTCTGCTAGAAACGCAAAGGACAAAAGGCCCGCGCCTAGGTTCAAGTTCGACAAAGTACCAAGTGAGCCCGCCGCAGTGCTTGCGTCGATGCTATCGAGCGTGCCGCCAGTAAGGAGCGTTTGGCCACTGACCGTGATGTACGTAAAGTTTGAACCCGTAAATGTGTAGGTGTTGGCCCCATTCACGATAGTGTAAGACGTTGCAGATTGTTGGGTAATGGTTCCGCCGTAAGCGTTTGAAGCAATAAGTTCCAGAAGTGCGCCGTAGCCAATCGATGGATCCGTGCCGTAAGTAAAAGTCGCAGTCATAATGAATTCCTTAGAAATGTTAACGCCTCCAATCAATGGCGGCAGTACTCGTTGCTGACACAGTTTGAACACAATTTTTTCTAACGAAACAAGGTGTTTGACGGGCAAAGTTAAGAAATTCACTGTTTCGCGCGTGGAAAGAGGCGAAATTATGGCGCTGGGTTTTGGTTCAAATGGGCGCATAATGGAGGTTGGAATTGACCCTGTGGCGGGCATTCCATATGGAGGGCGCTAAGAAAACAAAGCCCTTGAGGATAGCCCAATGTCTGTGGTGGAAAAAACCAAACCAAAGTCGTTCCAAGAGATTATCTTGCGGTTGCAGGCCTATTGGGCCGCTAAGGGTTGTGCTGTGATGCAGCCATACGACATGGAAGTTGGGGCAGGGACGTTCCACCCTGCAACGACGCTGCGCTCGCTCGGGTCGAATTCCTGGGCCGCGGCCTACGTGCAACCGTCGCGCCGTCCGACGGATGGGCGGTATGGGGAAAACCCGAACCGGTTGCAGCATTACTATCAATATCAGGTTTTGATTAAGCCAAGCCCACCAGACCTGCAGGCGCTCTACCTAGGGTCATTGGAGGCCATCGGTATCGATATGAATTTGCATGATATCCGATTCGTAGAGGACGATTGGGAATCACCCACGTTGGGCGCTTGGGGCCTTGGGTGGGAAGTTTGGTGTGATGGGATGGAAGTGTCCCAGTTCACGTATTTCCAACAGGTGGGCGGGCATGATTGCAAACCAGTGTCGGGTGAGCTGACTTATGGTTTGGAGCGGTTGGCCATGTATGTGCTGGGCGTCGATCATGTGATGGACATGCCATACAACGATCCAGATGCGCCGATTGCGCTGACTTACGGCGATGTGTTCAAGCAGACAGAACAAGAATACAGCCGTTGGAATTTTGATATCGCGGATACGGACACCCTGTTGAAGCATTTTGAGGATGCCGAAGCGGAATGTAAGCGCATTTTAGATGCGCCTTATGAGGATCCAAAGACGGGTAAGCGGATTGTGATGGCGCACCCAGCCTATGATCAGTGCATCAAGGCGAGCCATTTGTTTAACCTGTTGGACGCGCGGGGCGTGATTTCGGTGACGGAACGCCAAGCCTATATCGGGCGTGTGCGGACCCTGTCAAAAATGTGCGCGGATGCATTTGTGCAAACAGAAGCTGGAGGAATGGTGGCATGAGCCAACAGATCAATACAGTTACGCTGGGCGATCGTCTTAAGTGCTGGGGTTGGGGTTTACGCTCTAAACGCCACGGCAAGGCTGTCACATACGGGTTTTCGGACGCAACGGGCATGCCGTGGGCAAAAGAAGCGGGCATTCCGCATGGGTTTTCCACGATGGGGCGCGCATGGCGTTACAAACACGGGTTTGCCAAATTGGGTCGACTGTTGGCCAACGATTATATGTTGGATGCTGTTGGTCTAAAGGATGGCGACGCCATTTTGGACATTGGGGCCAATAACGGGGATCTCGCCCTGTCTCTCAAGCTGTATGGCAATACCTTCGACATTACTGCAATCGAACCGTCTCCGTCCGAGTTTCAGTGTATGGAAGCGAACTATCGTGCGCAGTTTCCAGACTCCGATCCGACGTTTGGCATGTATGGGCTTTGGAACGAAGAAGGTGAAGCGCTGAAGTTTTACCTAAGCTCGTCCTCGGCGGATTCGTCTTTGATTGAACCTGTGGAGTATTCGGGCACGATTGATGTACCCGTCAAACGGCTCGACAGTATGATTGGCGACAAACAGTTTAAGTTGATGAAGTTGGAGGCAGAGGGCGCAGAGCCCGAAATCCTAGAAGGGGCAGGTGAGAGACTGCGCCAATTCGAGTGGATTTCAGCTGATTGCGGATTTGAACGGGGCGTAAAGGCCGAAAGCACGCTGCCCCAAGTGTCAGGCATCCTGCACAAACATGGTTTTGAAATGGTCAGTGTGCGCAACAAGCGCTTTGTTGTCCTGTTTAAGCGCGTTTAGCGGCGGTTTTGAGATGAATGGGAAGCTGATGGTTAGCGGAATTGTTGCGGTTGCTTTGGCCGCAGGGGCGGGGCTTTGGTATAGTCAAACTTACGCTTATTACGAACGTCAGGACGGATTAGAACAGGTGTTCGCCTACGGCGATGCGTTTCCAGTGACCGATTACCGTGGCATTGATGCGGATACATCGCCGTTGAAACTGCGCGCGTGTTTTACGGTGGATTGGGATTACTTTCCGTCCGAAGAGTTCAAGGATGTAGCAGAGCCGCTGACCGCGCCGTCTTGGTTCGATTGCTTTGATGCAGAGGTGATTGCCAAGGACATTGCAGCGGGCAATGCAATTGCGATTTTGGCCGAGAAGAACCAACCCTTTGGATTTTCACGCTTTATTGCGCAATACCCAGATGGAAACGCCTATATGTGGCGCCAGATTAACGCTTGCGGTAAGGCACAGTTTGATGGGGATGATTTGCCCGAGGGGTGTGGCCAAGAGGTGGCTTCGTTGGAAGTGGTACCAGAGCCAACGCCGCGTGTGAAGACGCCAGCGGCCGTATCAGGTGGCATTGGGCCTGTTGATGTGACGATTGCGCTGACGCCTGTTGGTGGTGGTGCGGCAGAGGAAATTCTGCTGGATGGTTTGTCCGCAACCAGTGACAACGCAATCCCTGAAAGCCTGTGGGCGTGCTTTGAAACGCCTTTATCCATGGGTTTGCTGACCGAGAGTTATGAGGTGGCAGAAGACGTGGCACCGACCAATCCTGTGTCATCCCTGCCGTGTTTTGATGCGGAAGCGGTGAGTGCAGCGGTGTCCAATGGCGAAGCGGTTGCCTTTGTCGGTGAACGAGATGTTTGGCCAGGCGTAGATCGTTTGGTGGCAGTGTATTTAGACGGTCGCGCGGTGGCGTGGAACCAAAGACGGGCGAATTAAAATGGCTGATCTGCTGTTAGAATTGTTTTCCGAAGAGATCCCTGCACGGATGCAAAAACGTGCGTCAGAGGATTTGAAAAAGCTGGTGACGGACGGGCTGGTTGAGGCTGGTTTGACGTATGAAAGTGCGGGGGCCTTTGTAACGCCGCGCCGTTTGTGCCTGTCCGTTGTTGGACTGACGGATCGCTCGCCCGACCTGAAGGAAGAGCGCAAAGGCCCGCGTGCGGATGCGCCTGAGAAGGCGATTGAGGGGTTCTTGCGCGGGGCTGGGGTGACGAAAGATCAGCTGGAAGTTCGGGATGAGAAGAAGGGGCAGGTGTATTTTGCCCTAATCGAAAAGCCTGGGCGGGATGCTAGTGAAATTATTGCCGATGTTGTGCCGAATGTGGTGCGGAATTTCCCTTGGCCGAAGTCCATGCGCTGGGGCACGGGTAGCCTGAAATGGGTTCGGCCGCTGCATTCGATCCTGTGCATTTTGCATGATGCAGAGGGCGCGGAAGTGGTGCCGTTCGATGTGGATGGGATTGTGTCAGGTGACACGACCTGCGGGCATCGGTTCCATGCGCCTGATGCGTTTAAGGTGACGTCGTTTGAGCAGTATGCGAGCGAGCTGGCAAAGGCGCATGTGGTGCTGGATACTGAGGAACGCGCGGCGGCGATTTGGAATGATGCCACGAACGGGGCCTTTGCGCTGGGGCTGGAAGTGGTTGAAGACAAAGGGCTTTTGGCCGAGGTTGCTGGTCTGGTGGAATGGCCTGTTGTGCTGATGGGCGACATCGCCGAGGATTTCCTTGGGCTGCCGCCAGAGGTGTTGCAGACATCTATGAAAGAGCATCAGAAGTTTTTCAGCGTTCGGAACCCTAAGACCGAGCGGATTGAGAAGTTCGTAACTGTTGCCAACCGCGAGACGATTGATAACGGCGCGACGATTTTGGCGGGGAACCAGAAGGTTCTGTTTGCGCGTCTGTCGGATGCGAAATTCTTTTGGGAAAATGACCTGCGCGTGGCGCAGGAGGATTACACGGCTTGGACCAAGAAGCTGTCGAATGTGACGTTCCACAACAAACTGGGGTCACAGGCGGAGCGGATTGATCGCATTGCCGCACTGGCGCGGGAGATTGCGCCTGTTGTGGGTGCGGATGCGGATGCCGCCGAGGATGCTGCGCGGTTTGCCAAGGCGGACCTGTCGTCCGAGATGGTGTATGAGTTTCCAGAGCTGCAAGGGCTGATGGGGCGGTATTATGCGGCGGAGGCGGGGAAATCCGTTGATGTGGCCGCGGCAGCGCAGGAGCATTATTCGCCGCTGGGGCCGTCAGATGACGTGCCAAGTGCGCCTGTGTCTGTGGCCGTGGCGCTGGCAGATAAGATCGATACGCTGACAGGGTTCTGGGCTATTGATGAGAAGCCGACGGGGAGTAAAGATCCGTTTGCGCTGCGACGTGCGGCGCTGGGAGTTATTCGGTTGGTGCTGGAGAATGGGGTTCGGGTCAATATTTCACATGAGACCTTGCGTAGCGTTCCCGCCGTCCTTGGAGCATTTAGAGGGCTCGAGGCTTCCAATCAGGCACTTAAAGCCGCTTTAGCGTTAGATGAAATTGGCAAGTTTGAGCTTGGAGACCAGGTTTTTAGTGAGGTGCACGAAAATTTAGAAATTGACGGAAACAACGCAGAGGAAGTGGAAAAATTTATCTCGGAGTTAGACGTTATAAATGACGACCTCCTCTCCTTCTTCCACGACCGCCTCAAGGTTTACCTCAAAGACGAAGGCGTCAGCCATGATGCCATCGACGCGTCGCTCGCGATGCCGGGCAACGATGACCTGTTGTTGTTGGTGAACCGCGCTAAAGCGCTGGCGGCGTTTTTGAAAACCGATGATGGCACGAACTTGATCCAAGGGTTTAAACGCGCCAACAACATCCTGAGCCAAGCGGAAGCAAAGGATGGGGTTGAGTATTCGTACGGCGCCGATGTGAAGTTCGCAGAAACCGATGAGGAGAAGGCGCTGTTTGCCGCGCTGGATGCCGCAGATTCGAAGATTGTGCCCGCGATGGCGGCCGAGGACTTTGCTACGGCGATGTCCGCAATGGCAGACTTACGTGCGCCGATCGATGCATTCTTTGACGCTGTTCAAATCAACGCG
>CALLAV010000061.1 GCA_938001995.1 uncultured Amylibacter sp.
TGTATCGTGCCCGAAAAACGCGAAGAACGCACCACCGAAGGCGGGCTGGAAGTGGCGCGTGAGGAAAATAAACTGGCCCATTTCATTGCGCCTTTGCGTGATGCAGGGTGTCGGGTTTCCATCTTTATCGCAGCGGATCAACGCCAGATCGAAGCCGCGGCCCGCATCGGAGCGCCAGTAATTGAGCTGCATACTGGGGCCTATTGCGACGCTCACGCCGAAGGGCGGTTTGACGAACGCGATGCGGAATTTGCGCGGCTGCGTGACATGGCAAAGTATGCGGCGGATCTGGGGTTAGAGGTTCACGCAGGGCATGGCCTGACGTTCGATACAGTCAAACCGATTGCGGCGTTGCCAGAAGTGCAGGAATTGAACATTGGGCATTTCTTGATTGGCGAGGCGATTTTCACAGGGCTGGAAAACGCCATTCTGCGGATGCGCATTTTGATGGACGAAGCGCGCTCTGAACACTCTGCAGAAGTCTGATGTTTACGTTTGAATTCATGCTTATCTGGTTTGGTTGGTTGCTGGCAGGTGGCAGCCCGGGCCCTGCGACTTTGGCGATTGCGGGAACAGCGATGCAGCGCGGGCGCGGATCAGCGTTAATGGTCAGCCTTGGCATTTTGGCTGGCGGCGCAAGCTGGGGCATTGCAGCAGCGCTGGGACTGGGCGCAATTATGGTTGCGAACGCTTGGGTGTTCGAAGTGGTTCGATACTTTGGTGCGACCTATCTGCTGTGGCTGGCGTTCAAAGCGCTGCGGTCAGCAGTAAAGCCAAGCGGCACGGTCAATGGAACGCCGTTTTCTGGTGGGGCCAAGACGCTTTTTGCCAAGGGTATGGCGTTGCATTTAACCAACCCGAAGGCGATCCTTAGTTGGGGTTCGATTTACACGATTGCCGCGCCGAGCACTGCGACGGTGACCGATCTGTTGGGGTACTTCGCCGCGCTTTACGCAGGCGGTATCCTCGTGTTCATCAGCTACGCTATCATGTTTTCATCGCCAGTCGTCGTGTCTGCTTATGGACGTGCGCGGCGTTGGTTTGATTTCGCCTTTGCAGGGTTCTTTGGCTTTGCCAGCGTGAAAATTCTGACAGCGCGGTTGTCATGATCCTTGGAATCGGAACGGACCTTGCGAATATTGATCGTATTGCGGGGACGCTCGATCGGTTTGGAGATCGGTTTCGCAATCGCGTGTTCACGGATATCGAACAGGCCAAAGCGGAGCGGCGCAAGGATACGGTCGGGACCTATGCCAAACGTTGGGCCGCAAAAGAGGCCTGTTCCAAGGCGCTGGGCACTGGGTTGCGGATGGGGATTTCGTGGAAAGACATGTCCGTCAAAAACCTGCGCACGGGTCAGCCTGTGATGGAATTGACGGGCTGGGCGGCAGAACGTTTAAAGGACTTAACCCCAGCGGGCCATGCGGCGACTGTCCATGTGTCCCTCACAGACGATCACCCCTGGGCGCAGGCATTTGTAGTGATCGAGGCAACGCCTGTGGTGCCAGCGCAGGTTGACTAAACCCGCCCCAAAGGCCATGTAGCGGATAAGCAGACAGACAGGCGAGAGTTATGGCAGAAGAAACGCAGAAATCAG
This sequence comes from uncultured Amylibacter sp., assembly GCA_938001995.1. GTDB lineage: Bacteria > Pseudomonadota > Alphaproteobacteria > Rhodobacterales > Rhodobacteraceae > Amylibacter. The sequence continues at coordinate 1,598 of CALLAV010000061.1, forward strand.
GCCCCGTGATGGAAACGATCAAGACGGTTTTCTGGGCTCTCTTCATTGCAGGCATCATCCGTACGATATTGTTTCAACCGTTTTGGATCCCTTCAGGGTCGATGAAGTCCACCATGCTGATTGGCGATTTCCTGTTCGTGAACAAATACGCCTATGGCTACAGTTGGGCGTCTTGTCCAACCGTGCGTGGCGTCGATTTCTGTGGCTTTGCCAAAGACTGGGACGGGCGCGTTTGGGAAGGCACACCAGAACGCGGCGACATCATCGTATTCAAGCATCCGTCGTCTGAAACCGACTACATCAAGCGTTTGATCGGTCTACCGGGCGACAAAGTGCAAGTCACCGATGGTCAGCTGAGCATCAACGGTGTGGCTGTGCCGCGCGTTGCCAATGGCGTGTTTACTGAAACATTCGAAGCCCAAGGCCCGATGCGCAATGAACCGCGCTGTGGCAATGGAACGGTGGGTCTGGGTGCAGATTGCACCAAGGCTGTTTTCACCGAAACTTTGCCCGAAGGCAAAAGCTATCAGACGCTCGATATCGGTCTTGGGCAGGGGGACAACACCCCTGTTTATACTGTTCCCGAAGGCCAGTATTTCTTTATGGGCGACAACCGTGACAATTCTACGGACAGCCGTTATCGCCAACCAAATGGCGTTGGATTCGTGCCCGCGAGCTATCTGATTGGTCGTGCGGATCGTGTGATGTTTTCCAGTGCGGGGACCTCGATCCTTGCATTCTGGACGTGGCGCGGTGATCGATTTTTCAAGAGCTTGAATTGAAGTTAGCAGCCGAACTCCGCGATTTTAGTGCCCGTTTAGGGCATGAGTTTGCAGAACCAGAGTATCTGATCCAAGCAGTGACGCATTCGTCGCTGTCCTCAAACACGCGCAGTGACAATCAGCGGTTGGAATTCCTTGGGGATCGGGTGCTGGGTCTGGTAATTGCAGAAGCCTTGTCGGATCGTGACCCAACGGCGTCTGAAGGCCTCATGGCTCCACGGTTCAATGCATTGGTGCGCAAGGAAACCTGTGCCGATATCGCGCGTGAACTGGATCTGGGTGCAGCCCTAAAAATGGGCCGATCCGAGATGATTTCAGGCGGACGTCGCAAGCAAGCCATTTTGGCAGATGCGATGGAGGCGGTGATTGCCGCCGTTTATCGTGATGCGGGTTTTGATGTGGCGCGTGCCATGATTTTGCGCCTGTGGGACAGTCGCATTGATGCAGCCAAGGATGATGCACGCGATGCAAAGACGACCCTGCAAGAATGGGCGCAAGCGCGCGGAATGAAGCCGCCGAAATACGTGGAAGTGGGTCGCACCGGGCCAGACCACGCGCCCATTTTTGAAATAGAGGCCCAACTGTCAAACGGGATCACAGGATCAGGTTCGGCCGAAAGCAAACGAAATGCGCAACAAGCAGCGGCGAAGGCCGTGCTGGCGCAAGTGGAGAATGAAAATGGCTGAAACACGTGCAGGGTTTGTAGCTTTGATTGGTGAGCCGAATGCGGGGAAATCGACGCTGATGAACCGTTTGGTCGGCGCGAAAGTTTCGATTGTCACGCATAAGGTGCAAACAACACGCGCCCGTATTCGCGGCATTGCGCAACATGAAAACAGCCAGTTGGTTTTTGTGGATACGCCCGGCCTGTTTCGCACACGGCGCAATCTGGACCGTGCTATGGTCGCGGCGGCTTGGTCGGGTGCCAGCGATGCGGATATCACAGTTCTGTTGGTCGAAGCCCATCGCGGGGTCAGCCCTGGCGTGAAGATGATCCTTGAAGAGCTGGGTAAGAAGGTCAACAAAAAGGCCAAGGTTCTGCTGGCGATCAACAAGATTGATAAGGTGAAATCCGATCAACTGCTGGCCATGACGCAACAACTCTCAACTGCTTTTGAATTTGACGAGGTGTTCATGATCTCTGCCGAGAAGGGGCACGGGGTTGGCGATTTGATGTCCTATCTGGCGAAGTCTGTTCCAGAAGGTCCTTGGTTGTACCCTGATGATCAGATCGCAGACGTGCCGATGAAACTGATCGCGGCAGAAACAACGCGCGAGAAACTGATGCTGCGTTTGCATCAGGAACTGCCCTATTTCCTGACAGTGGAAACCGAGGGCTGGGAGCAAAAAGACGACGGGTCGGTGCGGATTGATCAGGTGATTTACGTGACCCGCGAAGGGCACAAAGGCATCACCGTTGGGCCGAAGGGCGAAACGATTAAATCTGTGAGCATGGCTTCACGGGCGGAATTGAAGGAGCTGATGGGCGTGGATGTGCATCTGTTCTTGCAAGTGAAGGTGCGCCCAAAATGGGAAAATGAGGCCGAGCGGTTCACGGAAATGGGGCTCGATTTCAAAGACACCAAGGGCTGATCGTTTGGCGCGACTTACGACCGAGTTTTGGGTGAGCGCGTATTTGCGGCGCTTGTCGCTGTCGGATATTCCTGCGTTTGTCACTGCGAAGGGTGATGCGACGGCAGGGGCGGTGCTGATTAAGCAAGCGCCGCTGGATGGAACCGCAACGCTGTTTCAACGATCTTATGATCTGGATGGGAACCGTGTTTGGGTCACCTTGGCCGAGGGCGAGGAGCGCGGCGTGGATGAGGCCGTTGCACGGCAGCGGTCGTTTGATCCTGATATCTGGGTGATTGAAGTAGAAGATCGCTCGGGTCGACATTTACTCGATGAGGAAGGTCTGAGCGGATAGCTTGAGACGCCTGCGGCGGGCTTTGAGTATTTTGCAGAGAAGAAACAGGGGGCTGGCCTTTCGCAAGAGAGGGGCGCATTCTGCTGGGTATGAATGCTGCAAAAATCAAAACACCTGTGGGCGTGCTCGGGCTGATCGAGGAAGACGGCGCGATTACGCAGCTTGTTTGGGACGGTTGGAACGAAGGGGTGCGCTCCCCAGTTTTGAAAGACGGATTGGCGCAGTTAGAGGCCTATTTCGCTGGGGAGCTGGAGTGGTTCGATCTGCCGCTTTCGCCAAAAGGGACGGAATTTCAGCAGCAGGTTTATAGCGCAATGTCGGCCATTCCGCGTGGGGAAACACGGACTTATGGAGATATCGCGGATGAACTGGGTGTGCCTGCGCAACCAGTAGGTCAAGCCTGTGGAAGCAATCCGATCCCCGTGATTATCCCGTGCCATCGTGTGGTTGGGGCAGATGGGCTCGGTGGGTTTTCGGGCGACGGTGGGGTTGAGATGAAGGTGAAATTGCTGCAAGGCGAAGGGGCGTATTCGCTTCTTTTGTAAGGCCACCCCATGACAGCTTTCGTCTTTTTTGCCGTTTTGTTTGCAGCGCTTTTGCACGCAAGTTGGAATGCGATTGTCAAATTCGGTGATGATAAGTTTCAAGGTATGGTGCTGTTGTCCATTGCCCATGGGATCATTGGGCTGGTGATGATTGCGATTTTCCCCGTTCCTGCAAAAGAAAGCTGGCCCTTATTGGCGGGCTCTGTGGTGTTCCATCTGATCTATAAATCGTTTCTGACGGTGGCGTATATGCGGGGTGATTTGAGCCGCGTGTATCCGATTGCACGAGGCACAGCGCCAATGATTGTGTTGGTGGTGAGCCTGATGATCCTGTCTGACGTGGTGACGGGATCGCAAATTGGCGGCATTCTTTTGGTCGGGCTTGGCATTATTTTGATGGCGCGGGGTGTGTTCACACAAGGAGAGGAACGGGCGTTGATTCCTTATGCGTTGTTGGCGGCAGTTGGGACGGCGGGATATTCGTTGTTTGACGGGCTGGGTGCGCGGGCGGCGGGGACGGCATCAGGATATATCGGGTGGTTGTTTTTTCTGGATGCGTTTTTGTTTACGGCGGGGGGATTGGCCATCAAAGGACGGGCTGTTTTGCCAAAATCCTCGCGCGTTTGGATGTTGGGGATGATTGCAGGAGCCTGTTCTGTCGGGGCTTACTGGATCGCAGTCTGGGCCATGACCATTGCGCCGATTGCGGTGGTTACGGCACTGCGTGAAGTGTCTGTACTGTTTGCGGTGCTGATTGGTGTGGTCTTTTTCAAAGACAAAGCGGATGCAGGCAAGATCGTAGCTGCATTGGTAATCGTCGCGGGTGTGATTGCGATCAGGCTTTAGTGCGCTCTGGGATCAGTTCCTGAACGATGCCCACGCCCAGCAAATAGATGCTGGTGAGGCCGAGAAGAGTTGTGGCAATCGGGCCAGCGTGGAAATCAGCTAGCGCAGAGACGCAAGCAAGCACGGTCCACAGGATCGCAATGGGCAGGCTGATCAAGCGCCAGCGTTCAGTGCGCACGGGGTGGATGAACTTTAGCGGCGTGAACATGGCGATAGCGCAGAGTACGACGACGATCAGGATGATCCAGAAGTTAGGTTCCGTGGCGAACATTACCAACACGACCATGTTCCAGCAACCTGGGAAGCCAGCAAAGGAATTATCCTTTGTTTTCATGCCATTGTCTGCGAAATACATAGCAGATGTGAAGGTGATAATCAGAATGCAGACCCAGCCTGTCCAATCTGGCAAAAGGCCACTTTTGAAGAGAGCAAAAGCCGGGATGAACACGTAAGTCAGATAATCGATGATAAGATCGAGCAAAACCCCGTCGTATTCGGGGGCGTTGGTTTTCACATCATATTTGCGGGCCAGTGGGCCGTCGATCCCATCCACAAAGAATGCCACGACGAGCCAGAAGTACATCAGATCCCATTTCGCATCCACCGCAGCCAGCATCGCAAGCATTGCGAAAACGGCACCTGTGGCGGTGAGTAAATGGACAGAGAGAGCTTTTATTCGCAGTGACATTCCGCGTTAATACTCGATTTAAAAGGGAATGCGAACATTAAGCGCCCTTTGGATGGGCTTTTTTGTAGACTTCCATCAAGCGGGCTTGATCGAGCGCGGTGTAGGCTTGCGTCGTAGACAGTGATGCATGACCGAGCAATTCTTGGATTGCACGCAGGTCGCCGCCTGCTTCTAGCAGATGTGTTGCAAAGGAATGGCGCATGGCGTGGGGGGTGGCTGTGGCGGGCAGGCCCAGCTGCATGCGGGTTTGTTCCATCACTTTTTGGATGTGGCGTGCGTTCAAACGTTTGCCGCGTACGCCGATGAAAAGAGGGTGGCCGTCTTCCAGCGGGTAGGGACAGAGTTCTAGGTATTCGTCCACCGCTTTGCGTGCCGCAGGCAGGACAGGCACGATCCGATCCTTGCCGCCTTTACCACGAATGCGAAGGGTTTCACCAAGCGGTGCAGCGTTGCGATCAAGGCCAAGCGCTTCGGATATGCGCAAACCGCAGCCATAAAGCAGCGTGATCACGGCGGCGTCCCGTGCGCCTGTCCAGCCATCTGTTGTTTGCAGTTCCGCCGAATCGATCATAGCCTTGGCCTGATCGCGGGCCATGGGGCGGGGCAGTTGTGGTTTGAATTTCGGGGCGCGGGTTGCGAGCGGTGCTGTAACCTCAATCCCTTCGGCTTCGCCAAGCCAGCGGAAAAAGGATTTCACCGCAGAGAGTTCGCGTGCGAGCGAGCGAGGTCCGACGCCGCGGCGACGTTCAAAAGCCATCCATGCCCGCATGTCGGTTATTTTGATGTCATTGAGCTTGGATTTGCCAAGATCGCCGCCAAAGTGGTTTGACAGAAATCCGATAAAGCCAGCCACGTCCCGTTGATAGGCGTCGACGGTTTTTTCTGATGCGCCTTGCAAAGCGGCGATGCTGGCAAGCCAACGTTGCAGCAGATCAAAAGCGCCTGAAGAGGCGTACATTAGCGCAGCCAGCGGCGCAAAACACGTTCGAACGCGCTGGCGAAAAAGACCAGAAGGTCCGCGCCTTTTTGCGGGGTGAACTGTTCTGTGGAGACAGAACCAAGGACGAGCATCGCTGGCAAGTTGCCCTTGCCAAGGTCGAGACGCAACAAGGCTTCCGATGTCACTTCGTAAGCGGCATCGCCGAACAAAATTGGGTCGGGATCTTGGATCGCGCGCAGCGTCACTGGGCGCACAGTGGCGGATCGACCGCGCGTGATGTATTCGGCGACAGCGCCGGGCGCACAAAAACAAACGCCCGAGCCGAATTCTTTTTGCAACTGCTCTTCCATTTCAGGCGTGGCAGCAGGGCTTTCGAGCACCAAACGCGCGGAAGCCACGTTCAAGATTTGCGCCAACTCATCTTTGAGCAATTCCAGAAATTCCGCAAAGGAATGGGGCTCCAGAATCGCCAATGTCGCACGGTGAATTTGATTGGTGCTGGCCAGATTGTCGTAGGCGGCCGCGATAACGTGGCGATGGGTATCTTCCAGACGATCAAGCCGCCCTTCGAGCCGTTCGAGCGCGATTGTACGCAGATCGACCACGTTTTTGCCGCGAGCTTCTTCGTCAGCCGATATCAGCGCGCGCATCACGTCGTGGTCTTCTAGAACCTGAGTTGGGTCTTTGAGTATCTGTTTACGGACCGCATCTTGCGGCTTCGCTTGCTCTGTCATTCGTTACGCCTCGTACTCTGGGCGTTAGAGGATCTTTTGTCCCGTTTTTGCCCAATCCTTCATGAATGCATCCAAACCTTTATCGGTCAGAGGGTGTTTTGCAAGGTTTTGCAACACATTCGGTGGCGCAGTTACCACATCTGCGCCAATTTTAGCACAATCAGAAATGTGGTTCACAGTACGAATAGAGGCTGCAAGAATCTCTGTTTCGAAGTCAAAGTTGTCGTAAATAGTGCGAATATCTTCGATCAACTCCAGCCCGTCGATGTTGATATCGTCAAGACGACCGATGAACGGAGAGATGAAAGTCGCGCCTGCTTTTGCAGCCAAAAGCGCTTGGTTTGCAGAAAAACAGAGCGTGACGTTTACCATTGTACCTTCGCTTGAGAGAGTCTTACAGGTTTTCAAACCATCCCATGTCAGCGGGACTTTGACCGCGATGTTTTCTGCGATCTTCGCAAGTTTGCGGCCTTCTTTGATCATGTCGTCGTATTCCATAGCGACAACTTCGGCGGAAACGGGGCCATCAACCATGGCGCAGATTTCTTTTGTAACCTCAAGAATATCGCGGCCTGATTTCATGATCAGGGATGGGTTCGTTGTAACTCCATCTACGAACCCAAGGTCGTTCAATTCTGCGATTGCGTCTACGTCTGCGGTATCAACAAAAAATTTCATCTCGGGGGCCTCTTAGGTTCGGTTGGTTTCTTGCGCCTCGCTGGCGCGAATGTCATGTTGGGGTTTACCGCAACGCAGCCAGAATGAGAACCCCGCTTATCGTGCCCAGTTTCCCCGATCAGAGCCATTTTGAGGCTGGTCAATTGGTTGCCGTCCTGACGACGCAGCCTTTGGACCGTTTCCTTGACTACAAAGCACCCGAAGGCGGGGTGTTTCAGGGCGCATTCGTTGAAGTTCCGCTTGGTCCACGCAAGGTGATTGGTGTGGTGTGGGGTAAGGGCGCAGGGGGATATGACCCCAAAAAAATCCGCGCGATCATAAGCGTCATAAACGTGCCGCCTATGCGAGAGGAAATGCAGACGTTTCTGACCAAGGTGGGCGACTACACGCTGACAGCGATGTCACAGATGCTGCGATTGGCGACCCGTGCGCCAGGGCTGACCGATCCACCTGGGATGCGCAAGATTTACGGGCTGGGGGATAAAGAACCCGACCGCATGACACCCGCACGTGAAAAGGTGATTGGCGTGCTGGAGGATCACGGCGGGCTGCGGTTCACCGCGAGCGAATTAGCGCAGCTGGCAGGGGTGACGTCATCCGTGGTGAAGGGGCTGATGAAGCAGAACGTGTTGGTGGAGTATGAAACCCCGCGCGATGTGGCTTATCCGTTCTTGGATGCGGCGATGGATGGCAAGGCGTTAACCGATGATCAAGCGCGGGTCTCGGCGATCTTGAGGGATAAAGTTGGGGCGAGGTCCTACTCTACGGCTCTGCTGAAGGGTGTGACAGGGTCGGGCAAAACCGAGGTGTATTTAGAAGCGGTGGCGGAGTGTTTGGCGCAAGGGCGGCAAGCGTTGGTGTTGTTGCCTGAGATTGCGCTGACGGTGGAGTTTTTGGACCGTGTGGAAGAACGCTTCGGCGCGCGTCCTGCTGAGTGGCATTCGGGCGTGACCGTGACCGAGCGGCGGCGCTGTTGGCGTATGGTTGGCGAGGGCAAGGCGCAACTGGTGGTTGGGGCGCGGTCGTCACTGTATTTGCCGTTCCAAAACTTGGGTCTGATCGTGGTCGATGAGGAGCATGACCCGTCATACAAGCAAGAAGACGGTGTGTTGTACAACGCGCGGGATATGGCGGTTCTGCGGGCTTCGATCTGTGGCGCGTCTGTGGTTTTAGCGAGTGCAACGCCGTCGCTGGAAAGCTGGGCGAACGCAAAGGCTGGCAAGTATGAACGCCACGATTTGGCGCAGCGGTTTGGGGCGGCGGAATTGCCCGAGATGAAGCCGATTGATCTGCGCGGTGATGAGCTGGACACAGGTCGCTGGATTTCCAAGACCTTGGCGCGGGAGGTGTTTGCGCGGCTCGATCGTGGTGAACAGTCCTTGCTGTTTTTGAACCGTCGCGGCTATGCGCCTGTGACAGTGTGTCGGGCCTGTGGGTTTCAAATTGGCTGCGATGATTGCGATGCAAGGATGGTCGAACATCGTTTTCACGGGCGTCTGATGTGTCACCAATGCGGTGAGACTAAGCCGATGCCAGAGAAATGTCCAAGCTGTGAAGTTGAGGGCAAACTGGCGGCGGTTGGTCCTGGTGTGGAGCGGTTGGCAGAGGAAGCTGAGGCGCGGTTCGAAGGGGCGAAGATTTCGGTGCTTTCATCCGATATGCACCTATCCGCACGCAGCTTGAAAGAGCGGATCAGGTCCATCGCAGAAGGTGAGGCTGATATCATTATCGGCACACAGTTGGTTGCGAAGGGGCATAACTTTCCGCTGTTGACCTGTGTTGGTGTGATCGATGCAGATCTTGGTTTGCAAGGGTCTGATCTGCGGGCGGCAGAGCGGACATTTCAGTTGATCCGACAGGTGGCGGGGCGGGCTGGACGGGCCGACAAAAAGGGGACGGCGTATATTCAGACGTTGCAGCCTGAGCATCCAGTTATTCAGGCGATCTTGTCAGGCGAAGAAGAAGAGTTTTGGGCGGCAGAAGCAGCGCAGCGGGAAATGGCGGGTGTGCCACCCTATGGGCGGATGGCGGGGATTGTCGTGAGTGGTCCAGACCTCGCACAGGTGTTCGATGTGGCGCAATACATGGTGCGCAATGCAGAGCCGTTGCACCGTATCAAAGCAGAGATTTTCGGTCCCGCGCCAGCGCCGATTGCAAGGGTGCGGGGGCGG
>CALLAV010000062.1 GCA_938001995.1 uncultured Amylibacter sp.
CGGACAGGCAAGTTTTGTAATGCCACATCGTGTACGATCTGGTCGTATCCGCGTTGGAGAAAGCTGGAATAGATTGCGCAGAACGGTTTGAGACCACCTGCGGCCATGCCAGCGGCAAATGTCACGCCGTGCTGTTCTGCGATGCCCACATCGAACATGCGTTTGGGATGGGCCTTTTCAAAGATATCCATACCCGTGCCAGAGGGCATGGCGGCGGTGATGCCGATGATTTTGGAATCCTCATTCGCCATTTTCGTCAGAGCTTCGCCGAAGACTTTGGTATAGCTGGGTGCATTCGGGCGTTTTTTGGCTTGCAGGCCAGAGGCCACGTCGAATTTGGCAACACCGTGGTATTTGTCGGCCGAGGTTTCGGCAGGGGCGTAGCCTTTGCCTTTGACGGTGCAGCAGTGGATCAGCACGGGACCCGTGGCGCGTGTCCGTGCGGATCGCAGCACGGGCAGCAATTGATCCATGTCGTGCCCGTCGATGGGGCCGATATATTGAAAGCCGAGGTTTTCAAACATGGTGGATTGTTCACCCACAACCCCTGTCACCAATTGGCGCGCGCGCCGTGCGTGATCACGCAGCGGGCCAGGAAGCGCGGCTTCAAACCCTTCTGCCATTTTGTGCAGATCACCCGCGGGCGAGGCATAAAGGCTCGACAGATATTTAGACATTGCGCCAACCGGCGGAGCGATGGACATCTCATTGTCGTTTAGGATCACAAACATGCGGCGGCCCTCAGAGCCTGCGTTGTTCAATGCCTCATACGCCATGCCCGCGCTGATGGATCCATCGCCAATCACGGCAATTGCGTCGCCAGTGGGTTCGCCCATATCACGCGCAATGGTGAAGCCAAGCGCGGCAGAGATGGACGTTGAACTGTGCGCCGCGCCAAAGGGATCAAATTCGCTCTCGCTGCGTTTGGTGAAACCAGAAATACCGCCTTCTTGACGCAATGTGTTCATGCGATCACGGCGACCAGTGAGAACTTTGTGTGGGTAACATTGATGGCCCACGTCCCAAATAAGTTTATCGCGGGGCGTGTCGAACACGGCGTGCAAGGCAACTGTAAGCTCGACTACACCAAGCGAAGACCCCAAATGCCCGCCTGTTTGCGCCACCGCTTCAACCACGTCGCTGCGCAATTCATGCGCCAGAGCGGAAAGGTCGGCATCAGACAGCCCCTTCAGATCGGAAGGCGCGTTAATGCGGTTCAAAAGCGGAGTTTCTGGGCGGTTCATTTTTTTGTCCTTGGCTAGGGGAACTGAAATTTCGTGTCCCTTCGGGGGTCCTTGTGTTGGCTCGGGAACAGGAGATAGTTTTCTTTCGATCGCTATCCCCTGTCTCCCGTAGCCAACAGGACTGTCAGGAATTTGGGTTCCTGACGTTTTTCGGAGCCAAAGGGACAAGGCTCCAAAATACTGAGCTTGGCGGCGCACCGCCAAACCCAATTCGGTTAGGCGTAGTCCGTATCCTCGATCACGAGGTTGTAGGAAAACGGTGTTGGGTCCTCGGTGTCGCGACTTTCTTCGGGAAGAAGAAGGCCGACACCATACAAGGCCCAGATGCCGAAGACGACGACGATGCAGCAGATGGCGGCATAACCCGCACCCTTAAGCATCAGCATCAAAACTTCACCACTTAGGCGGAGGTTCCGATCGTCACCAGTACGGAGATAGTCGTTGTTGTCAGTCATAGTCTTGCTCCTTACTCGTCCAGCGGCGCGTAGCCGTGTTCTTGTGCCCAGACGAACCAGTTATCGACAACTGTGCCAGTGAGCAGGATACCGATGCCGCCAGTCAGCGTCGTCAGTACCGCGAACCACCAAGCCCAGCGGTGAATGCCTTCCATTGTGGCGTTAAAGCCCATGGTCCAGCGCCAAAAGAGGGCTGCACGCTCGGACGCTGTGCCGCGATCAACAATCTGTTCGATTTCACGTTCGCCGCCGTAGCGGGACACGGCCAGAATGGTCGCGCCGTGCATCGCAAACAGCAGGGCAGAACCATAAAGGAATGCAATGCTAAGCGCATGGAACGGGTTATAGAACAGGTTGCCGTAGGTCAGAGAAAACAGGTTTGTCCAATCCAAGTGCGGGAAGATGCCGTAAGGCACTGCCTCGCTCCATGATCCCATAAGGATCGGGCGGAACAAGCCAAGCACGAGGAACAACCAGATGGCAGAGGCAAAAGCCCATGAAACGTGTTTGCCCATACCGAGCTCTTCTGCGCGCAGATAGGTGCGGATCCACCAGCTGATCACAGAGATCAGAAGGAAGAAGGATGCGATGATCCACCAACCGCCCTCATCCAGTGGCGCCATTCCCAGACCGTATTCGTCACTAGGTGGCTCCAAAGCCAACCAGAACAAATCCCGGAAGAAGAGTGCAGGGGAGTAATCCACTTGTGCCCAAAAGGACATGCCAACGATAAAGAACCAAGCAAAGCCTGTGGCCATCGACACCAACCCAAATGGGCCTAGGTAGATTGGACCCAACTGGGCGTTACCAAACCAGCCAGCGAGACTAGAGAATGACGCACCATTTGTGCGGCCTTCATCGAGCGTGCCGTTTGGATCAACACCCATTTCAGCCGGGCCTTGGACCTGCACTTGCGAAAAGATATTTTGATATTCAGCCATTTTTCATCCCTCCTTACAGGTCAGCCCACCAGGGCAGTTCGGCGTACCAATCCCACCAGCTGGACCATGTGTCGAACCAGATAGTGCCAGAGATAACGATACAGATTGCGGACCAGACTACTGCGTTCAAAGCGAGGAATAGACCCAAGCGGTGAATGCCAAGTGGGCCGATTGAATAGCCGATCAGATCGCGGAAATATGTGTCTTCGTGATCTGGTGTGGCGATTTCGCGGTTGGAACCATCTGGGTTTTTGCCAGTGTTCACAGCGGACAAAACCAGAGATCCATGCAACGCTAGCGCCAAACACGTTGTAAAGAAGAACGTGATCGCAACCATGTGTGCAGGGTTATAATGGAAGTTGCCGTAGGCGTAGCCCACGTTGTTTACCCAATCGAGGTGGCTAAAGATGCCATATGGGAAACCGTGACCCCAAGCGCCCAGAAGGACAGGACGAATGATAACCAGTGTCACATAAGCCAAGATCGCGATGCTAAAGGCGAAGGGCACGTGATAGCCCATACCCAATTTGCGGCAAATCTCCACTTCGCGCATCATCCAACTGAGGAAAGCCATCGTGGCGCAGAACGTAACGATCTGCCAAATGCCGCCTTCGGCCAGTGGTGCAATGCCAAGGCCAACCTCTAGCGAGGGAGGATCAATTGAAATGAGCCATGGGTTCCACGTGTTGCCCAAAGCAGCACCGTAAAAGATCATGATTGTTCCAAGAGCAGCAAAAAAGAATGTCGTTACGCCGAAGAACCCGACATAGAAGGGACCGACCCAAAAATCGAACAGATCGCCGCCAACCAAGGTTCCGCCTCGGACCCTATATTTTCTTTCGAAGGTGAGCTGTGCCATCTTCTTCCTCCTTGGTATGGTGCCTGCGGTCAGGCTGTGGCCATACAATAGTTGTTGATAAGTTTGCTGCGGGCGGACGGGCCGCCCGTAGCTTTATTTTTTGTTCGAGCTTATTCGCTTGCTTCAGCCGCGCCAAAGGCACGGTCGAACCAGTTCGTCTCTGGGTTGCTCAGCAGAACGAGGTGAATCATTGCTGCAAGCAGGAAGAGGAAAACGCCCTGTGCCACGAAAACGCGACGCGGGTCGAAGATAAGCCAGATCTTGTAGAACTGTGCCATTCTCTATTTCCTCCAGTTACCAGGCGAACCAAGGCAGTTTGATGTACGTCAGTACATGCGCCACAACCGCGATCGTAGTGAAGATCGCGAAGCCGCTCATGTAGACGGAATGCAATTCCTGCGCTTGCTCGTCTGAAAGACCTGTGAAAGACAGGTCATTGTTATCAGCCATGTTTTTTCTCCTGAAAAAAGTGTACTGACGCCGCGCCCCCCGCGGCCGGGTTATGACAAGGGCTCATCCCTCGCCGTAATCCACCAATCCCGGGGGGGGAGTGGCGAACCTCGTGTGACACGCGGCTTGCGCTGCGCATCGAATTCGTATGTGCGATCAGAGTTTGAAAATCTGAGCCGCGACCGTGCGAGCTTCGCACCAAGTTGCCTTGAGTGGGCCTTTTGCGGGCAGTGGTTTGCCCCGCAGTGCCGTCAGTGCGTAAGCAATGCTGTTCATGGGCAGCGCAAACAGAAAGATCAGTGCGAAATACGTGTAGTATTCGCCCTTTCTCACTCCGACGCCTGGCCGCGTGCGCGGCTCCCGAACCTCTGTGCTGTTTGACAGATCGGTCATTTCGTCTCTCCCTTCGAAGGTTGCAATTCTTCCACGGTTTCAAGAACCACACGTTCGGACCCATTTTCGAGCGCGCGCTTTTCAGCAGCATCACGCAGGGTCTTGGCGGCGGAAATCCGTGTCAGAACCGGATGGCTGGATACAATTTCATCCAGCTTAGCCTGTGCATCCGCATCCCAAGGGAAATCGCGGCGCAAAGGTGTTGGTGTTGCAGGTGCTGCATCCATTTCCGTGCCAAGCGGCAGGATGTGGAACAGCGCATCGAAAAGCCCGTTACAGACTTCTTGCAATAAATACGTGGCCCCCGCGTACCCCATAAAGGGTGTGCCCGTGGCACGGCGGATGGCAGCACCCGGGAAGCTGGCAGGGATAAAGGCTGGCGCAGGGCCAAACCCACCCTTCATTTCCGCGAGGTACATTTTTTCGTTGATAGAGCCGAGCACGATGAGCGGTTTCTTTTCGTTCATCATGGCGCGAACTTCGTCGTTGTCGGTTTTCTTACCCCGTGTCCGTGCCACCGCAAATGCGCACGGCAGGCCAAGGTCGTTTTCCAAAAAGTTCCGAATGCCACGTGCATAAGTTTCATTTGCCACGATGGCGAAGGATGCTGTGGCAAAGAAGTCTTGCGTAACCGAGCGCCACAGATCCCAAACGGGCTTAATGGTGCTGTGTTTTTCCTGTTGGATGAACGGTTCTGGATCAAGATCCAGCATTTCACCCAAGGTGCGCAGGAATTTTGTGGTGCTGTCGATGCCAACGGGGGCTTGCAGATATGGTTTGCCCAGAACTTCGCACAGGCCACGACCAAATTCGCGGTACATGCAGATGTTCACATCCGCATTCACCAGATTGCGCATTTCGCCAACATGGGCGCCGAGTGGCATGACCATGTTCACTTCTGCGCCGATGCCTTCGACCAAGCGACGAATTTCGGCCAGATCGGATGGCATGTTAAACGTGCCATACATTGGTCCAAGGATATTCACGCGGGGTGCGTCGCCTTCTGCGCGTTCTTTTTCGCGGGGCATTCGGCCTTTGGTCATGCCAAATTCGGTAAAGATCCAGGTCATGGCGCGATCCGCAGATTCCCACTGATCTTCGTCAATAGTGCGCGGCAAGAAACGTTGAATGTTCGTGCCTTGCGGTGTGACACCGCCACCGATCATCTCGGCAATGGAGCCCGTCACAACAACGGCTGGAAGGGCTGGATCAAGCGTGCTCCAAGCACGTTTCATCGCCTCTTCTGTACCAGAACCCATCTCATCTTCGGATAGGCCAGTCACCACAATCGGTAATTCGTGCGGAGGCAAGCCATCGGTGTAGTGCAGAACAGATGTCACGGGCAGGTTTTCGCAGCCCACTGGACCGTCGATCACGCATTGCAGGCCTTTGACGGCGCAGAATGCGTATACCGCGCCCCAATATCCCCCAGCTCTGTCGTGGTCTTGCACTAACATCAGATCATCTGCGCCGCTTTCGCAGCCCTTGCTTGTTTTTCGAGTTTCTTCTGGTTCGCCGCGCGGAAGTTTGGCTGAAGGTTCGGAGCCCCCTCCCAAACGCCAGCGGCATCGCCAGTGCCTACGCCTTCAAAGAATTCGCGCATGGTATCCATCCGCTCTTTGTTGCCCATCGCAGCGTTGATCACTTCGGCGAGCGAGCCTGCACCCGCTGGACCCATCAAAGGACGTGCGGAAATCAGGTTGGTGAAATACAAAGACGGGATGCCCAGTTCTTTGCCTTTTTGCACAACGGGTGTCGTGCCGATGGCAAGGTCTGGTTTGATGGCTTCCATAGCTGCGCAGTCATCTTCCAAAGATGCGCGGAATTTGACTTTGACGCCTTTGGCTTCAAGCCATGCGGCATCATCTGCTGACCACGGTGATTTCGCACAAGCCGTGCCGACATAAGGAACGTCAGCGCCACTTTCGATCAACAGGCGTGCAACGAGGAGTTCTGAACCTTCATAGCCTGACAGTGTAATAGTACCGTTGATCGGTGCGCCTTTGAGGGCGGTATCAATGGCTGGCAGGAATGCGTTTTGTGCGGCGGCGATCATGTCTTTGTTGACGTTGAACGCATCGCCGATGTTCGCAAGCCATGACATTGTGCCATCGCGACCCACGGGTGCGGAGCCAACAATCGGGCGACCTGCCGCTTGGAATTCGCGCACGGATGCAGTGTAGAACGGGTGGATTGCAGCTGCGACGCCACAATCGAGTGCGGCGTAAAGTTCGCGCCATTCGCGGCACGGAACCACGGGACCAGCAGCCAAACCCATCGGAGCCAGCATTGCGCCGATCATCATAGGGTCAGCAGGGAACATTTCACCAAGCAGGCTGACCGTTGGGCGATCGGATTTACCGCCTTCGGGCATTTGTACGGGGCCAGAAAGCGCCTCTTCGCGGGCGTATTTCAGCATAGCGCCTGCAAGCACGTCTTTTGCTTCGGCGTGGGTTGGAATGCCGAAACCCGGAACATCGATGCCAATGACACGCACGCCGTTGATTTGTTCAGGCAACAAACGCAGCGGAACGCCAGATGCTGTTGGAACACACAGGTTTGTCACAACAATCGCGTCGAGCTTTTCGGGGTCTGCGGATGCATGAACAGCATCGCGAATGTCTTCGTAGAGTTTACCAGTGACCAGAGATTCAGAATTAAACGGAACATAGCCAACTGAGCGACGTGCGCCGTAAAAGTGGGACACAAACGTCAGGCCGTAAACGCAGCAAGCAGAGCCAGACAAGATCGTCGCCGTGCGTTTCATGCGCAAACCAACACGCAAGCTACCGAAGGCAGGGCACATGGATTGTGGTTGGTCGTGTGGACCTTGCGGATAGTCTTTGGCGTATTGATCGAGAATTTCAGAGTTGCCCGCATTGCGCGCAGCCTCTGCCATTGTTGATCCGGAATGGCAGCCCAAACCGTCCGTCGGCATGGGCGTATCGCGGCCTTCAACCTCGGTTCCTGTTTGAACCTCTACCGCGTCTGCGGTGTCATATACGACTTCATCAGACATTGTCGTACACAACCTCCAGGCTTTCTTTTGCCTTAGAATATTTGCCGCGCATGTCTTGGTCTGTTGCAGGCACCAAAGTGACGTTGCCGCCTGTTTCAGATGCGTCAAACAGGTTCAATAACCCGTCTTGATCCAGCGGGGCCGGGCGTACTGGCGGGGCCACGGCGACGTTTTCACCAAGTTCGGCAAACAATGCGCCCCACTGGGATTCAGCAGTACCAACGATTTGATAATTTGCGGATTTTTTGCGCAGATCGTCGTCTTGTGGGATCGACGCTAGGACGGGAATGTCTACGGATTCTGCGAAGGCTTGTGCTTCGCCTGACCCATCGTCTTTGTTGATGACCAGCCCCGCAACACCGACGTTACCGCCCAGCTTGCGGAAGTATTCAACGGCGGAACACACATTGTTGGCCACATAAAGAGACTGCAAATCATTTGACGCAACCAAGATAACTTTCTGTGCCATGTCACGTGCAATCGGCAAACCAAAGCCGCCGCACACAACGTCGCC
>CALLAV010000063.1 GCA_938001995.1 uncultured Amylibacter sp.
GAGGCGCGCTACGATTTCTGCAGAAACTGGCACCGCTGTCCAACCCGCTGTGCGGCGTTCTTCGCCATGCGCGCGGATGGATGGCTCGTCGAGCGTGACGACGAGAACATATTTTGGATCGCTGGCTGGAAAAACGCTGGCAAAGGTGGAAATCACTTTATCGTCGTAATACCCACCGCTTGGTTTTGGTTTATCCGCAGACCCTGTTTTGCCTGCAACCTCATATCCCTTCACTTCGCCAAAACTCGCCGTGCCTTTGGTCACAACCTTGCGCAACATCGTTACCAGCTTTTCAGAGGTTTTGTTCGAAATGATCTGCTCACGATTAGGTTGAACGCCGTCTTGTTTCACAATCGTCGGCTTCACGGCATACCCACCGTTGCCCATAGTGGCATAAGCGGTGGCCAGATGTAGCGGTGTCGCCGCAATGCCGTGGCCATAAGAAATGGTCATAGTGGAAATATCGGACCAACGCTTTGGCAGCAAAGGTCGTGTCTTGCGCGCTTCGCCCAATTCTACGGGAACGGCGTCAAAAAAACCAAGTTTATCAAGCATTTCCTGCTGCGCACCCGCACCCGCCGCCAGCGCCATACGGGCCGTGCCGATGTTAGAAGACTTCACAATAATATCCGTGACAGACAGTTGCTTGCCATAATCATGGAAGTCGCGAATTTTAAATTTGCCCCATTTCAGTGGCCCACGGGTGTCGATCATCGTGTTCTCGTTGACCAAACCCAACTCAAGGTTAATGCCCGCCTGAAAAATCTTAAACGTTGATCCCAACTCGTAAACCCCTTGGCTCGCGCGGTTAAACAACGGGCTGTCGGATTGATCACCCGTCGTCAGAACACGCGGGCGGTTGTTTGGGTCAAAGTCAGGCAAAGACGCCATCGACAGAATTTCGCCCGTGTGGATATCCATCAGGATCGCACCCGCGCCCTTGGCGTTCATCAGCTTTACGCCGCCTGCCAGCACTTCACGCATGGCAGATTGGGCCGTCATGTCGATAGAGAGCTGCAATGGCTCCCCTTCACGGGCGGGGTCACGCAGGGTTTCGTCGAAATACCGCTCCACACCCGCAATGCCGATCACTTCGGCGGCGTTCACGCCTTCTTTGCCAAAACTCGCACCACCCAAGATATGCGCCGCCAATTTACCATTTGGATACAAACGCATTTCGCGAGGACCAAACAACAGGCCCGGCTCACCCAGATCGTGGACCAATTGCTGCTGCTCGGGACTGATTTTCTTTTTGATCCACAGGAATTTACGCTTGCCCGTAAAATCTGTGGTCAACTTGTCGAGTTCCAAATCAGGGAAAATCTCGGCCAATCCTTTGGCCGCCGCCGCTGGGTCAACCATCAAAGGTGGTTGTGCATAAAGGGCCGTGGTGGCCAGATTTGTCGCCAAGATTTCGCCATTGCGATCCACGATATCCGCCCGTTGGTTGGCGATCTGTGGAATGGACGCAGTGGATACGGGTTCAACTGGTTCAGATGCGGCAAGCGTGCTCATGCGCACACCCACAACCGAGAAACACAAAAAGAAAAAGATACCGAGCACCATCAGGCGGCTTTCGGCCCGACGGCGCATTTTCATCTGCACTTTTACATTGCGAATGGCCCGTTCTTCGGCCTCGATCACATCGGGGTTTTCACCTTTTTCACGGGCGTCGAGCACACGGGCAAGAGGGCGAAGCGGCGTTCTCATTACGGGAATTCCTTGTCAGGGCCACGGTTTGCGCTGTTCGTGGAAATCGGGTCGGAAATCTCGTTCAAATCGATGGTGACTTGTGGATAAGACACCAGCTCAACCTCGGCAAAATGGCTCGGCATGAGGGGCAACAGACCCAGAGCTTCATAGTTCATGTCCACCAATTCGCGCAGGCGATCGGGTCGATTCAGATAGGCCCATTCCGCCTTTAGCACCGAAATCGCTTCGCGTTCAGCGGCGATTTGCTGCTGCAAATCTGCGACGCGGCGCAGGCTGGCTTGCGTGCGATAATTCTCTTTGTAGGCCCAATAGGCAACGCTGATAACAGCGGCACAACAGAACATATACAACAATGTTTTCATTGACTTACACTCTTTAAGCTCAGTTTTGGCAGACCCAACCCACCAAAATCGATTTCCCCCACAGGCGCATCTGTGCGACGCGCCAAACGTAATTTTGCCGACCGCGCACGCGGATTTGCGTCCAGCTCATCGTCCCGCGCCGAAATAGCTTTGCGGCCCATCAATTCAAACTGCGGTGCATCGCGAGCCTCTTCTGGGGCCCAGCGATTGCCTTTGGGCTTTGACCCAGACCGCGCTGCCAAAAACCGCTTTACGATGCGGTCTTCTAGCGAATGAAATGTCACCACAGCCAGCACGCCGCCCGCTGCCAAAATCGCCTCGGCAGCATACAATCCACGCACCAACTGACCCAATTCGTCATTCACTGCGATGCGCAGAGCTTGAAAAGAACGTGTCGCAGGATGCGCCATGCCAGGTTTTGATTTCGGCAAAGCCTTTTCGATCACCTCAACCAATTGCGCTGTGGTCAGAACGGGGGCTTGGTTGCGGGCATCCACCATCGCTTTGGCAATGCGCCGTGATGCCCGTTCTTCACCGTATTGAAACAATATATCGGCCAGTTCAGCCTCGGACGCTGTGTTCACAACATCTGCGGCGGATTGGCCTGTCTGGCTCATTCGCATGTCCAACGGGCCGTCTTTTTGAAACGAGAACCCACGCTCTGCCTGATCGATCTGCATCGAAGACACACCGATATCGAGCACAACACCGTCCATCGGACTACTGAGCAGCGCGTCCATGTCACCAAAAGTACCTTCGACCAGCTGTAACCGATCGCCGTAATCGCCCGACCACGCCTTTGCACGGTCAAACACTTCGGGGTCGCGATCAATGGCGAAAACCTGTGTGGCCCCAGCATCGAGCAGCGCGCGCGTGTACCCGCCTGCGCCAAACGTGCCATCGACCCAGCGGCCAGACACGGGCGACACTGCATCCAAAATAGGGTCCAATAAAACTGGGATATGCGGGGAAGCAGTCTGTGCAACCTGTTCCATACCGCGCTTACCCTTCCGCGCCATCCAAAGTGGATGTGTCCAAAAGGGTCAGCGGATCAACGTCATCCACTTCTTCTTCAACCCAGTCTTCCAGCGACGTGACATAATCGTCATAAGCACTGGGTTCCCAGATTTGAAAGGTGTCACCTGTTGCGACAAAAATCGCTTCGGATTTAATATTGATCTTTTCGCGCAATTTCGGAGACAAAACCAAACGACCTGTTTCGTCCACGCTCAACTGCACGGATTGACCCGAAAACATCAATTCCAGCGCACGGCGGCGCTGTGAACCACGTTGCAAGCCAGCAATAAGATCGTCTACGTCATCCATGGATTTCATGGTGTAGCCTTCGATGTAGTTGCGCGATTTGCCGCCATACACCAAGACCATGTTTGGGTTCAGACCCTCGGTCCAATCTGGATCACCTTCTTCCAGCACACGCCGAAACGGGGCCGGGATAGACACCCTGCCCTTAGCATCCACTTTGTGGGTACTTTCGCCTCTGAAACGTCGCGCCACGAAGGGTGCTCCTTTTATCCTCGTCACCCCAAACCCATTTGGGGGGTCTTAAAATGGAAACGGAGGATCAAGCTGCTGCCACTGCTTGATCCTCCGCCCTCGTCCCGTAAAGGGATGTCCAACTGTGGTGCCACCTTGGGGGGGTGTCTGCTCGCAACCCACGTCGGATCTCTAATTTGATGCTGCTGGGCGCCTGTATGAAACCTGACTTGGTCATTTGCGAGGTCTTGATGCCTCTTATGATCCCAACTTCATCGTGTAGAAAGGTATGGCATGGGAATTTATGGAAACCAAGTGTTTTTTATGGGAATTATAGGGTCGCGATGGCATACCGAACTTACCACTCGCGCAATTTTTGCAAAATTTGGGCGAATTTTAGCTTAAATTGTTACCGAAACAGCCTTAGGCACAACATGTAGTGGTGTTATTTTTTCCCATAATTTTCCCATAAAATCCCAGATGCGTGAAAAACACGCGAGAACATATTAAGAACATTGATTTTTTCACTGATTTTTTGATTCGAATCGCTCAACGGTTCACGCAGTTTTGCCGCAATTCGCTCTAGATATAGAGCTTGATGCGAATCCCTCCCACGGTTTCCCATGCTCCGATTTGATACGCGTGGATGACCTGTAAGCCGGATTTTGTCCAAGGGGCGAACCCCTATAGACGACCATTCATCTGGGCCTGCTGTTGCCAACAGGCTCTTGCAACCAACCCGGATCTGCTAAGGAAAGAACATCCTCGGACTTGCGCCCACGCGATCCCTATTTGGTCTTGCTCCCAGCGGGGCTTGCCATGCCAGTGATGTTACCACCACCGCGGTGGGCTCTTACTCCACCGTTTCACCTTTACCTGCGCAAGCGCGGGCAGTCTGTTCTCTGTGGCGCTTTCCCTCGGGTTGCCCCGGGCGGGCGTTACCCGCCGCCGTTGTTCTTTGGAGTCCGGACTTTCCTCACCCTTTACAAGGTGCGGCCGTCCAGCCATCCACGCAGCTAGGTCTCTACGTCGATTGGGGTACCGGGGTCAACGGGCTGACAGGGCCATTTCTCGGCCAGTTGCGCCATGATCCAGATATCCGTTGTCGTCAGCGGCCCCTGCGCACCGGGAAGAAACCGCAAACGAAACGCATCAAGCACAATTTGCCAACTCTCATCACTGTTGTCTTTGGGCCGATACCCAAAATAGAACGCGGCAGATCGAAACCACTCTGGATTTGCCTTATCCGGCGGCGTGGCCTGCCCCCCTGCCCAAACCGACAATCCTTTGTCCGCCAAACGTTTCCAATCGAAATACGGACCTGGGTCAATCTTGCGCCCAGGGGCCATATCTGAATGCCCGATCACGCGTTCTGGCTGAATATCAAAGTCACGCATCACCCGCGAAAGTTCGCGTTCTAACGCCGCCATCTGCGGCTCTGGAAATTCGGGCGCATCACT
>CALLAV010000064.1 GCA_938001995.1 uncultured Amylibacter sp.
GTCAAAGGGCGGCATTTTGTTGTTGGTGGAGAGGATCGTTTCCCCTTCGGTGTTGCCGACGATGACCTTGAAACGGGGGTCGGCCTCGAACTGGGGGAGGTTTTCAGGGGCAGGGTAGCCTGCAAAGGCGTCGATGTCTTCAGCCATCATTGCGGCAAAGGCGGCTGTTGGGTCCGAGATGAACTTGAAGGTGGCTTTGGTCAGCGCGGGGGCTGTGCCCCAGTAATTTTCATTGCGCGACAGGTCGATTTTGTCCCCTTGGGTCCAGCTGTCAAATTTGAACGCGCCTGTGCCGATGGGGGTTTGTTTGATGGTCTCGATGCTCTCGGGTGCGACGATCACGGCGTCCCCCCAAGCGAGGTTAAACAGCATGGATCCGTTTGGGGCGGAAAGCGTGAGTTTGACGGTGGTATCGTCTACGGCCTCGACAGATGCGATGCCTGCGTAGAGCGCTTTTTGGGCGTTGGCGGAGTCTTCGCCTTGGGTGCGGTTGAGCGAGAAGGCCACATCATCGGCGGTCATGTCTGTGCCGTCGTGGAATTTGACGCCCGTGCGGAGTTTGAACGTGTAGTTCAGGCCGTCGTCAGAAATGGTCCAGCTTTCGGCCAAACCTGGATTGACGGAACCGTCTGGTCCAAAGCGGGTGAGACCTTCGAACACATTGGAATAAAGCACGCTATCAATGGCCCCTGCGGCGGCAGAAGTTGGGTCAAGGTGCGGGGGTTCCAACTGGATCGCGATGGTCAGGTCATCTTTGGCGAGCGCAGATGAGGCCAGCAAAACGGCGGTGGCGGTGAGTGTGGATTTGAAGAATGTCATTGGTGGTCTCCCAGTTGGATACGAGCAGATATCTGTGGTGGAGTGTTCCAGTATTTCGCCATGCAATCAAGGGGCAGGGTTTACGCGTATGCAGGGTAGCAATCTGGCAGGCGAGCGTTTACATGATTTTTGCAACGCAGCGAAGGGGATATGCGATGAGTGCCACAGCCAAGAAACGCGCACCGATGCCGATGGATATTCGCGCCCGTAAGGGGGGTGAACCGCTGGTGAGTTTGACTGCTTACACGACGCCGATGGCAGAATTGATGGACGCGCATTGTGACTTTGTTCTGGTCGGCGACAGTGTTGGCATGGTGCTGCATGGGCTGCCAAGCACGCTGGGTGTGACGATGGAAATGATGATCCTGCATGGCCAAGCGGTGGCGCGGGGATTGAACAGCGCGATGATGGTCGTGGATATGCCGTTTGGCTCCTATGAGGAAAGCAAAGAACAGGCGTTTCGCAATGGCGCGCGGTTGATGGCGGAAACGGGCGCGGGTGCGGTAAAGCTGGAAGGCGGCGTTGCCATGGCGGAAACGATTGCGTTTTTGGTGGGACGTGGTGTTCCCGTGATGGCCCATGTGGGGCTGACACCGCAGTCGATCAACACGCTGGGTGGGTACAAAGTGCAGGGGCGTGATGCAGATGCAGAGCGGGTTGTGGCAGATGCCAAAGCCGTGGCGGATGCAGGGGCGTTTGCGGTGGTGCTGGAGAAGGTGCCTGAGGGTCTGAGCAATCGGATCACAGGGGAGGTTGATATTCCGACCATTGGGATAGGCGCGTCGGCGGGGTGTGATGGGCAGATACTCGTGCTTGATGATATGCTGGGGCTGTTCACGGCATTTAAGGCGAAGTTTGTGAAGCGGTTTGCGGAGTTGGGCGCCACGGCTGAAGAGGCGATTGTGCAATACGCGGCAGACGTCAAAGCACGTAAATTCCCCGGGCCAGAGCATGTGTTTGCGGATGTCTTGCCAGCGAAGAAGGCCAAGTAAATGACGCCAGTGATTGAACGGGATTTGACCGCGTTGCGTGCCACGGTTTCTGGGTGGAAACGTGCGGGCGAGGTTGTTGGTGTGGTTCCAACGATGGGCGCGTTGCACGCGGGGCATCTGAGTTTGGTATCGGCGGCCAAGGCGGCCTGTGACCGCGTGATCGTGACGATCTTTGTGAACCCCAAACAGTTCAACAACCCCGAGGATCTTGCGAATTATCCACGCACGGAACATGAGGATGCAGAAAAGCTCGCGCCGCTCGGTGTGGATGTGGTGTATGTGCCCGAAGGGGAGACGATGTATCCCGATGGATTTGCCTCGACCGTGACGGTGGAGGGTGTGACGGACTGTATGGACGGCGTGCATCGTCCGGGCCACTTTGAAGGCGTTGCGACAGTCGTCGCCAAGCTGTTCACGCAAACGGCTGCGGATAAGGCGTTCTTTGGCGAAAAGGATTTTCAGCAATTGCTGGTGGTGAAACGCATGGCCGCTGATCTGGACATTCCGATTGAGGTGGTGGGCTGCCCGACAATCCGAGAGCCGAATGGGTTGGCCATGTCATCGCGCAATTTGCAATTGTCTGAGGCTGGTTTTGAAACGGCAGCGCTGTTGCATATGGAGTTGCAAGGGATTGCCCAAGGGCTGCGGAATGCAGAACCCTTTGCGGTTCTGCGCGATCACGCCATCACACGATTGACAGAGGCAGGTTTTGGCGAGGTGGAATACATCGACCTGCGTGGCATTAACAATCTGTCGTTGTTGTGGGCCGCCGAACGTCCCGCGCGTCTGTTCGCGGCAGTTTGGTTCGAAGGTGTGCGACTCATAGATAATATCGCTGTTTGATGTTTCGCTGCTCCAAACGCCTGTAAATATGGTGAAATGGACATAGTTTGTCATCAATGTGTTGGCTGGTCCCCATTTGCGCAACAATAGTTGATTTGAAGTGTGATTGTTTTGCCTTACCCTAACGTCAACCTTAGAAATCAGAACGCCCGGGTTTAAAGAATGCACAATGTTCCTAAATGCCTTGGTATCGAGGGTCGGGGGACACTGAAACATCGCTTGTGTAGAGGGATAATTTGTTATGTTGGACAATTTCGAAGACCAGTCGCAGTGCGTGGAGCGCTCTGCGAAAAATCTGAAGACGCTGATTTCATCAAATGGATTAAAAAAACACGCAGGATTCCGTCACATCAACGCGGAACTGCTTGATGACCTGATGTCACGTGAGGATTTTGCACCCCTGTCTTTCAAGGCGAGCAAGCTACAAAAAGCAGCGTAATCCTTGTTTTCAGATCGCCGTGTGTGACGTGACGGTATAGTCCGTAGTGTTTGCAAACCATACCTTCGGAACCTATCACCGCTAAAACGTGCACCTGTTTTGCGGAGATGACAATGACCAAAACCCAGCTGAAGACCGACTATCTGATCGTAGGCAGCGGCGCTGTGGGTATGGCGTTTGCCGATGTTTTGGTCACCGAATCCGATGCAGAAATCATCATCGTGGATCGGTTTGCAAAACCGGGCGGGCATTGGAACAACGCCTATCCGTTTGTGACCCTACACCAACCAAGCGCGTTTTATGGTGTCAGCTCGCGGGAGCTGTCAAATGGGATGTTTGACAAAGTTGGTTTGAACAAAGGCCTTGGGTCGCTCGCGTCGGGCGCTGAAGTCGCTGCCTATT
>CALLAV010000065.1 GCA_938001995.1 uncultured Amylibacter sp.
GGGGTGCCGTGTTCGTCGGTGGCGCAGATGAACATCACTTCGTTGCCGCGTGCGCGGTTGTAACGCGCGAACAGGTCGGCGGGCAATTGGCTGCCCACGAGGTTGCCGAGGTGTTTGATCCCGTTGATGTAGGGGATCGCGGAAGTGATGAGGATACGGGCCATGATGCGTGTCTTTGTTAAGAAGTGTTCGAATGATGTAGCGGATGTGGCCAAGCGTAGAAAGAGGCAAAGCGGTGGGTTTCACACTGCGCCGTTCAATTTGTTGCGTCATTTTCAAATTTCGCGCTATGGTAGCGGTATATTTGAAAATGATATTTGGAGACATGACATGAGATTATCAATTGAAAAGTGCGCCAATTTGGTGGCAGGCAGTTATGCCGCAGTGAAGCACAAAAATCCCGTTAAGACGGTTCCTGGCGTCGTAGAATACCTCGACAACAAGGGGGCGCAGGCCTTAATGCTGGACTATAAAGTGCTGGTGATCCCTGGATCCAATGAGGTGATCGATTGGATCCGAAACGTCAACGTCTACAATATTTTGGGCAAGAAATATAAAGCCAAGTCGCAAGCGAAATCAAAGACAGGGGCGATTTTGCACACGGGGTTCAATCGTCACGCGGATTTAATTTCTAAATTCGCTATGGAACATGATGCGAAGTTTATCATTGGTCATTCGCTCGGCGCGGCAACGGCGCAGATTTTGGGGTCTTGGATGGGGGTTCCTGCGGTTGGGTTCGCGTCGCCACGGGTAAAGCTGGGCGCGCGTAAGGTACAAAACGAAAGCAAAATCCTGAACATTTGTCGTCTTGATGATTTGGTCACGCACGTTCCCCCGAGCGAAGTGGGGTTTCGCCGCCTTGGTAAAACAGTGCAGTTGGTGGCACCCAAAGCAAACCCCGGGCTCGATCATTCGATGCCAAACTACATCAAAGCGCTTGGGTATGACACGCTTGGAACAAAACTGCCGCGCACTTGGGGGTAGTTTGGTTCAGCCCTGCATGAACGCTTTTGGCTTGTCGACACACCCGCGCGGTTATACGCGTTAAGGGAATGACACAGGAGCAAACCATGATTGAACGGATTGAAACCAGCGCACGGGCGTCAAAGATTGTGAAACACAACGGCGTGGCATATTTGTCTGGCCAAGTGGCCGAAGGCGACACCATTCAAGAACAGACGCGGGTGTGTTTGGAAAAGGTGGATGCGCTGTTGAAACAGGCGGGATCATCACGCGAGAAGATGTTGCGCGCAACGATTTGGTTGGCGGATATGTCGGATTTTGCAGGGTTAAACGAGGTATGGAACGACTGGGTTCCTGAAGGGTTTGCGCCTGCGCGGGCTTGCGGTGAAGCGAAGCTGGCGCGGGAGATTTTGAGAGTCGAGATTATTGTGGATGCGGCTTACGAGTAGTTTTGCCGTCGGTAATCTATTGAAAACGAGGTCGTTATGATTGCTTATGTCACCGTCGGCGCGGATGATATTACGCTGGCCCAAGGGTTCTATTCAGCGTTTTTGCCTGCCCTTGGGTATGGATTAGACGTGGGACCAGAGGGCCTGAGTTATGTGCTGCCCGTGCCAGAGGGACAGCGCCCTGTCTATCCAGATTTCTATGTGAAACCGACGTTTAATGGGCAACCTGCATCTGCGGGCAACGGCGCAATGGTTGCGTTTGAGGCAACCAGCCAAGCGCAAGTTCGCGCGTTACATGCCGCTGCTGTGGCGGCGGGGGGAACAAACGAAGGGCTGCCAGGATTTCGCAAAGACTATGGGCCGCATTTTTATGTAAGTTATCTTCGAGACCCGCAGGGCAATAAAATAGCGCTGTTTTCAAGCGATCCTAATGAGGCTGGTCGGGACGGGTAACGCGGGGTCGCGTTACCGAATGTCTCAGACGCTGTGCGCACCATCGGCGAGTGTTTTCACGAAAGCCAGAACATCCGCGACGGGTTCGCCTGCGCCCATTTTCTCCACAATCGCTGATCCAACTACTGCGCCATCGGCGACGGCGGCCATATCGGCGGCTTGCTCGGGCGTTTTAATGCCAAAGCCGATGCACACGGGCAGGTCGGTGGATTGTTTGATGCGGGCGACTTCGCGGCCCACTGTTTCGGCATTGGCGGAGCCTGCGCCTGTGATGCCAGCAATGGCGACGTAGTAGATGAAGCCTGACGTGTTTTGCAACACTTTTGGCAGACGTTTTGCGTCGGTTGTTGGGGTTGCGAGACGGATGGGGTGCAAGCCTGCTTCGATGGCTGGGATTGCAAGTTCGGCGTCTTCTTCTGGTGGAAGGTCCACCACGATAAATCCGTCGATGCCAGCGGCTTTGGCGTCCGCCAAGAAGGCGTCCACACCGTGGAAGTAGATCGGGTTGTAATAGCCCATCAGCACGATTGGGGTTGTGTCATCTGATTTGCGAAACTCGGCCGCCATGGCGAGGGTTTTCTTCAGCGTCATGCCATTTTCAAGGGCGCGTTGGCCTGCCACTTGGATCGTGGGGCCGTCGGCCATCGGGTCCGTGAAGGGCACGCCAAGTTCGATGATGTCAACGCCAGCGGCAGGCAGACCCTTCATCAATTCAAGCGTGGCTTCGGGTGAGGGGTCGCCTGCCATGATGTACGAAACAAATGCGGATTTGTTTGCGGCTTTCAACTCGGCGAATTTTGCGTCGATGCGTGACATGGAGGACCCTCGTAATGTGTTGCCTTCGCTTTGCGCGAAAGGGGCGGGGAAATCAAGTGGAATGGCGGTTTTTCTTGACGTTAGCCCCGTGGGTGATAGGGGATGCGTCAACTTTTAGACAAATGACGTGAGGGTTCCGAAATGGGCTTTAAGACTGGGATCGTGGGAATGCCGAATGTGGGGAAATCCACTCTGTTCAATGCGCTGACCAAGACAGCCGCGGCGCAAGCAGCGAACTTTCCGTTTTGTACGATTGAACCCAATGTGGGCGAAGTGTCGGTTCCTGATACGCGGCTTGATACGCTGGCAGAGATTGCGCAGTCAAAATCTATCATCCCCGCACGCATGACCTTTGTGGATATTGCGGGTTTGGTGAAAGGTGCGAGTAAGGGCGAGGGGCTGGGGAACCAGTTTTTGGCGAACATTCGCGAATGTGATGCGATTGCCCACGTGCTGCGCTGTTTTGAAGACGATGATATCACCCATGTGGATGGGCGTGTGAACCCTGTTGAGGACGCGCAGACCATTGAGACAGAGTTGATGCTGGCGGATCTGGAAAGCATCGAGAAGCGTTTGACGGGTTTGGTACGCAAGCTGAAGGGCGGCGACAAAGACGCCGTTCTGGCCAATGAGCTGTTGCTGCGGGCCAAGGACGTTTTGGAAGAAGGCAAACCTGCGCGGTTTGTTGAAGTGGCAGAGGACGAGCGCAAAGCATGGGACATGCTGCAACTGCTAACCACGAAACCTGTATTGTATGTGTGCAATGTTGAGGAAGAAAACGCGGCCAATGGCAATGCCCATTCAGACGCTGTGGCCAAAATGGCAGAAGCTGAAGGCGCGGCAGCGGTTGTGATTTCAGCGGCAATCGAAGAGCAGATCAGCCAGCTAGATGACGAAGACGCCGAGATGTTTCTGGAGGAAATGGGTCTGGAAGAGGCGGGACTGAGCCGCTTGATCAAAGCGGGTTATTCCTTGTTGGCGTTGCAAACCTATTTCACCGTGGGGCCCAAAGAAGCGCGCGCCTGGACCATTCCAGCGGGCACATCAGCGCCCAAAGCGGCTGGTGTGATCCACGGGGATTTTGAACGTGGGTTCATTCGGGCCGAAACCATCGCGTATGATGATTTTGTCGACAATGGCGGCGAACAAGGGGCCAAGGAAAAGGGCAAAATGCGCGCCGAGGGTAAGGGATATATTGTGGCCGATGGGGACGTGCTGCACTTCTTGTTCAACACCTAAAATGCGTCGGGGTGCGCCCCGAATATTTCCGAAAAAAGGGCTGTTTTCACGGCCCTTTTTTGCGTTTTGCCCGAGTCCACAAAGCGTTAATTTCCGCGTTCAGCCTGAAAATTCTAGTTAACACTTCGCTAAACTTTCCAACGAAAGAATTAAGTTCCTGCGAAATTGAACGAATTTGGAAAGATTGCGATGTTAAGTTGCGTTGAAATTAAACGATAAATCCGACGGTTTCCAAAATTTACTCTTTCTTAAACCTGATTATCAAAAGGCTAATTTTTAGCTTTAACACCCGCTTCATATTTGGCGCTCAAACCTGATTTCGGTGGAAATGCATTGGATGTCTCTGGGGTGGAAAACGGAGTTCTAGTGCGAGTGAGAAGCGGAGTGAGGAATGTTGTTGTTCAACGTTTCAGGTGTGGTCTTTGACGGGCCAGACA
>CALLAV010000066.1 GCA_938001995.1 uncultured Amylibacter sp.
TTGTTTAACCGCGCGAGCCAAGGGGTTTACGAGTTGGGATCAACGTTTAAGATTTTTCAGGCGGGCATTAACCTTGAGTTGGGTTTGGTCAACGAGAACACGATGATCGACACCCGTGGGCCACTGAAATGGGGCAAATTCAAAATTCGCGACTTCCATGATTATGGCAAGCAACTGTCTGTCACGGATATTATTGTGAAGTCTTCTAACATCGGCACGGCCCGTATGGCGCTGGCGGCGGGTGCGGGTGCGCAGCAGGAAATGCTTGATAAACTAGGATTTTTTGACGCCGTTCCCGTAGAGCTGGGCGAAGCGCGCAAGACGCGGCCTTTGCTGCCAAAGCGTTGGTCCGATATTTCCACTATGACGATCTCTTATGGCCACGGCATTGCGGCGACACCGCTACATTTGGCCACCGCCTATGCCACAATGGGCAACGGTGGGTATGCCGTGAAGCCGACGATTGTGAAACAAGACGGCGTGCAACCTAATCGTGAGCAGATCATTTCGAACAAAACCTCTGAAAAGCTGGTAACGATGTTGCGCAAGGTTGTGACCAAAGGCACGGCGAGTTTTGGCGAAGTGAAGGGGTATGAGGTTGCTGGCAAAACAGGGTCTGCGGATAAACCAAAACCAAGCGGTGGGTATTACGACGATAAAGTGATTTCCACCTTTGCCAGCGTTTTTCCAGCCAGCGATCCAAAATATGTTCTCGTTGTCACGCTTGACGAGCCATCCATCCGCGCGCATGGCGAAGAACGCCGCACAGCGGGTTGGACAGCGGTGCCAGTTTCTGCAGAAATCGTAGCGCGCCTCATGCCTATTCTTGGGTTGCGCCCCAATGTTGCGTCCGCGGGAAATGTCCAATACACGAGCGCTCGGAACTAAACAAATCCAAGGGGCAAGAGATGACCAAACGGACGCTACAAACACTCGGTTTGACTGCGACCCATGGGGTGGTCTCTGACCCTGTCATTACAGGTATTTGCGTCGATAGCCGTCAGTGCAAAGAGGGTGATTTGTTTGCTGCAATGCCCGGGTCTGCGGTGCATGGGGGCGAATTTGTGCAATACGCGCTGCGCATGGGCGCGGCGGCGGTGTTGACCGATGCGGTCGGGTTTGAGCTGGCGCAAAAGGATGTCGGCGAAATTGGCGTGCCTGTTGTGGTGTCCACTGATCCACGCCGCGATTTGGCGTTGGCCGCTGCGCGATGCTATGCGGGGCAGCCCGCCAGCATGGTGGCGGTGACGGGGACTAATGGGAAAACCTCTGTGGCGAACTTTACACGTCAAATCTGGGAACTGATGGGGCAAGCGGCGGTTAACTTTGGCACGACGGGCGTTGAGGGGGCTTATGCCGCCGCTATGAGCCACACAACGCCAGAGCCTGTGACCCTGCATAAGTTGTTGAAAACCCTCAAAGACGAAGGCATCACCCATGCCGCTATGGAAGCATCGAGCCACGGCTTGGAACAGCGTCGATTGGATGGTGTTTATCTGACGGCAGGGGCGTTCACGAATTTCACGCAGGACCATCTGGACTATCACGAAACGTTCGAAGCATATTTTAACGCCAAAGCAGGATTGTTCACACGGGTGCTGCCGCCAGAAGGCTCGGCTGTGATCAACATTGACGATCCCAAAGGCGCCGCGCTGGTGGATATTGCCCTGTCGCGTGGACAAGATGTCATCACGCTTGGCACGGGGCAGGGCGATTTGCAGATCCTCGGCTCTCGCTTTGATGCGACGGGTCAAGACGTGCGGTTTTCGTGGCGAGGCGAGGTATTTACCGCGCGTTTGAACCTGATTGGTGGGTTCCAAGCGCAAAACGTGCTGACAGCGGCGGCACTGGTGATTGCCTGTGGTGGGCAAAGCGCGGATGTGTTCCGCAGTTTGCCCGAATTGCGGACAGTTCCTGGACGGATGCAGTTGGCAGCAACGCGCAAGAACGGTGCATCGGTGTTTGTGGATTACGCCCATACGCCCGATGCGCTGGAAACGGCCCTTAAAGCAATGCGCCCCCATGCGTTGGGGCGATTGTTGGTCGTGTTTGGTGCAGGCGGAGATCGCGATCAGGGCAAGCGCCCGTTGATGGGCGCTGCGGCCCGCGAACATGCGGATGTTGCCTTTGTGACGGATGACAACCCACGCTCCGAAGATCCCGATGTGATCCGCAAGATGATCATGGCGGAATGTCCCGAAGCGACCGAGATCGGCGATCGTGCGCAAGCGATCCTGACGGCGGTGGATGCTCTGCAACCTGGTGATGCGCTGTTGATTGCAGGCAAAGGGCATGAAACGGGGCAAACCGTTGGCGACGATGTGCTGCCGTTTGATGATGTGGAACAGGCGAGCGTGGCGGTGCATGCGCTGGATGGTTTGGGTGCGTAAATGAGTATTTTGTGGACAAAAGAAGACGCGGTTGCGGCCACAGGCGGTGAAGCGATTGGCGATTGGTCCGTGGGTGGTGTGTCCATTGATACGCGGGAGTTGGAGCAAGGTGATCTGTTCGTCGCGTTGAAAGATGTTCGTGATGGGCATGATTTTGTTGCAGCGGCGCTAAAGGCGGGTGCAGGGGCTGCGCTGGTGTCACGGCGTCCAGAAGATGTGGCGGATGATGCGCCGTTGTTGGTTGTTCCAGATGTGCTTAAGGGGCTAGAGGCGCTTGGGATGGCTGCGCGCGCGCGAACGGCTGCAAAGGTCATTGGTGTCACGGGATCTGTCGGCAAAACAGGCACGAAAGAGATGTTGCGCGCAGCGCTTCAAGTCCAAGGCAAAGTTCACGCGGCAGTGCGCAGCTTTAACAATCATTGGGGGGTGCCATTGACGTTGGCGCGGATGCCTAAAGACACGGATTTCGCGGTGATCGAGATCGGCATGAACCACCCCGGAGAGATCGGCCCCTTAGCGCGCATGGCGCAGTTGGATGTGGCTGTTATCACAACCGTAGCGGCGGTCCACATGGAAGCGTTTGACAGTGTTGATCAAATTGCAGAGGAAAAAGCGGCTATATTTGAAGGGCTTAGCGAAAACGGTGTGGCGATTGTCAACGCCGACATTCCAACATTGCCTGTCATACAAAAGCGACGCAACTCGGCCAAAATGGTTTTGTTCGGCGAAAGCGATGTTGCGGATATTCATCTTAGCTCTGTTCGATCCACTGACGCTGGTTCAGCGGTCGAAGCATCGTTGCACGGCGCCCCGATCCTCTTCAAAGTAGGGGCACCGGGGCAGCATCTGGCGATGAATGGCCTTGCGGTTCTAGGCGCAATAGAAGCCGCTGGTGGTGACGTGGCGCAAGGCATGTTGGCATTGGCGTCTTGGCAGGCTCCGTCAGGTCGAGGCCAGCGTTTCACGGTACAAATTGGCGAAACGGGCGAGGCGTTGGAGCTGATCGACGAGAGCTACAATGCAAACCCGACATCTATGGAAGCCGCGCTGTCGGTCTTGACGAATGCCTCGCCACAAAAAGGCGGGCGTCGTGTCGCGTTCTTGGGGGACATGTTGGAACTGGGTCCAGAAGAGCTGGCGTTTCACGCAGGCCTTGCGTCTTGTGGGCCAATGGGCGGTGTCGATAAAGTCCACACAAGTGGCCCGCGTATGGCAGCGCTGCATGATGCGCTGTCGGACCATCAACGGGGGCAGCATTTTGACGATGCGGCACAGATGGCAGCCAGTGTGAATAGGCTGCTGGATTCTGGCGACGTTGCTATGGTAAAGGGCTCGCTAGGATCAAAAGTCGGACAAGTGGTCACGGCAATCAAAAGCATGGGTCAAACCAGCGAAAAATAGGGGCGGAGCCGTTTAATGTTATATTTTCTAAGTCAATACGGGGATGGCGGTGACTTTTTCAACCTGTTCCGCTACATCACATTTCGCGCCGGTGGTGCGTTTTTTACGGCCCTGATCCTGAGTTTCATGTTCGGCCAACCGTTAATCAACTCGCTGAAGAAGTGGCAAAAAAAGGGTCAACCGATCCGCGAAGACGGCCCAGAGAGCCACATTATTGCCAAAGCGGGCACGCCGACAATGGGTGGGATGTTGATCCTGGGCACGCTGTTGATCAGCACGCTTTTGTGGGCGCGCACGGACAATGGATATGTCTGGACTGTGCTGCTGGTAACAATGGGCTTTGCGCTGATTGGGTTTCTGGACGACTATTTAAAGGTTACAAAACAGACGGTTGCAGGATTTTCCAGCAAAGCGCGCCTATTGCTAGGCTTTCTGATTGCACTTCTGGCAGCGATCTATGTGTCTACATTGCACACAGAAGAGCTGTCGCGTCAGATCGCGGTGCCTGTGTTTAAAGATGCGCTGCTGAACCTTGGGATATTCTACTTTCCATTTGCGATGATCACTATTGTGGGCGCGGCAAATGCCGTGAACTTGACGGATGGGTTGGACGGTTTGGCGATCATGCCAGTGATGATTTGCGCGGCTACGCTCGGCGTGATTGCCTATGTGGTTGGACGCACAGATTTTACCGAATACCTTGATGTGCATTACGTGGCGGGGACGGGCGAATTGCTGGTCTTTACCTCTGCTGTGATTGGTGGGGGGCTTGGGTTCCTTTGGTACAACGCACCGCCTGCGGCTGTTTTTATGGGGGATACGGGGTCGCTCGCGCTCGGTGGTGCACTTGGTGCGATGGCCGTTTGCATTAAGCACGAGATCGTTCTGGGTATCGTTGGCGGCCTGTTCGTGGTCGAGGCATTGTCTGTGATTATCCAAGTTCTGTACTTCAAGAAAACGGGCAAACGCGTGTTCCTAATGGCGCCAATTCACCACCATTTTGAAAAACGCGGCTGGGGTGAAGCGCAAATCGTGATCCGCTTCTGGATCATTTCATTGATCCTTGCGCTGATCGGCCTTGCCACCTTGAAGATACGTTAACCATGATTCCTGTACGCGGTTACGATGGGCATTCTGTTGGGGTTCTGGGACTCGGTCGTTCGGGTCTGGCAACTGCGCGCGCGCTGGCGGCTGGTGGTGCGGTCCCTGTTTGTTGGGATGACAACGAGGTCGCGCAGGAAAAAGCGCGCGGCGAAGGATTTCTTGTCGCCGATCTAAGCAAAGACAAAAATTGGGACGGCATAAGCTGTCTAATTACATCGCCGGGCATTCCGCACCTGTACCCCTTACCGCACCCGGTGATCGTGAAGGCGTGGGAAAACGACGCGGTTGTGGACAATGACATTGGCTTGTTTTTTCGCAGCTATGGCACGCCAGAGTGGGACGAGTTTGATGTCTTGCCACGCGTGGTTTGCGTCACGGGTTCGAACGGAAAATCGACGACGACGGCGCTGATCCATCACATATTAGAAGAGTCTGGTCGAAACGTCCAAATGGGCGGCAATATCGGACGCGGTGTGCTGGATCTGGAACCTGCGTCGGATGGGCAGATCACAGTGCTGGAGTTGTCGTCGTATCAGACAGAGCTGGCGCGTTCGCTTGGCCCCGATATTGCTGTGTTTATGAACCTGAGCCCCGATCATCTGGATCGGCACGGCGGCATGGGGGGCTATTTCGCTGCCAAGGCGCGGCTGTTCACAGCGGGCGGACCAGATCGTTCAATCATTGGTGTGGACGAGGTCGAGGGCCAGTACCTCGCGGCGCAACTGCGTGAAACCCAAGGTTCGGGCGAGCCCGTCATTCGCATGTCATCCGGGCGCAAATTGCAGGGTGACGGCTGGAACGTCTTTGCCCGCAAAGGGTTTCTGGCCGAGTGGCGCAAAGGTCGGCAGGTGGCGTCGATTGATCTGCGCGGCATTCGAGGTTTGCCCGGGGCACACAACCATCAAAACGCTTGCGCGGCCTATGCGGTTTGTCGCTCTATCGGGTTGGCCCCACGTTTGGTGGAGGAGCATTTGCGGACCTATCCAGGCTTGCCACATCGCTGCCAGATCATTGCCGAAAAGAATGGGGTTTTGTTTGTGAATGACAGCAAGGCCACGAATGCGGACGCCGCTGCAAAGGCTTTGGGAGCGTTTAAGAACATCCATTGGATCGTGGGTGGGGAGCCAAAAGAGGGTGGCATTACTGACCTTGCCCCGCTGTTTGAGCGTGTGAAACGCGCGTATTTGATTGGTGAGGCAGCAGAGAGTTTCGCCAATCAATTGGATGGCACTGATTATGTTGTGTCAGGAGAGCTGGATTTGGCGGTGGCCGAAGCTGCCGCATCGGCAGAGGAGGGCGACGTCATTCTGCTTGCTCCAGCGTGCGCAAGTTTCGATCAATTCACCAGCTTTGAAGCCCGCGGCGACGCATTTGTCGCCGCTGTCAAAGCGCTTTAGAGCGTTTCAAGTTTTTACCCTATTACCGTGCCAAAAAGTGCCTAGAGCATCTTTGATGCGGTAGGGTTTTAATGGTTCATTGCAAACTTGAAACGCTTTAATCTTCGGCTTTTTTGGCAGCGGCCTTCTTTGGCGCGGCTTTCTTTTTCGCAGCTGGCTTCTTGGCTGCGGCCTTTTTCTTGGGCGCAGCCTTCTTCTTCGGGGCGGCTTTCTTTTTCTTGCCTTTGGTCGCAGCTTTGGCATCCACTAAGGCAACCGCTTCTTCCAATGTCACCGCTTGCGGATCCAGTTCTTTGGGCAGGGTCGCATTTATCTTTTCCCATTTCACATAGGGACCATAGCGCCCATCCATGACGTTGATTGCGCCGCCCTCGGTTGGGTGTTCACCAAGCTCCTTGAGCGGTTCTGCCGCTTGACCGCGCCCGCCACCCTTGGCCAGCTTTTCTGCAATCAATTCGATTGCACGGTTCATGCCGACGACAAACACCTCTTCGGGGTCTTTCATGTTGGCATAGATTTTGCGTGCAGTTTTCTTGCCCTCTTCCAGCGGCATTTGCCACATCACATAGGGGCCGAAACGCCCGATCGCGGCAGTGACTTCGCCCCCATCTGGGTGATCGCCAACTTTGCGGGGCAGGGACAGAAGTTTGAGCGCCAATTCAAGATCGACATTCTCCAGCTCCGTGCCTTTTTGGATCGATGCACGGGGCGGTTTTGGTTCTTCATCCGTTGCATTGCGGCGCTGTACGTAAGGGCCAAAGCGACCAGAGCGTAGCGTGATCGGATCGCCGTTTTCGTCTTCGCCGAGCAGTTTGCCGTCGGGCCCTGCGATATCGCCACCTTCTACTTCACCTGAAAGTGGGCGTGTGTAGCGGCATTCGGGATAGTTCGAACAACCGATGAACGCGCCACCCGAACGGGCCGTGCGCATGGACAAGCGACCGTTGCCGCAGTTTTTGCAGATGCGCGGATCAGAACCATCTTCATTTGCGGGAAAGATGTGCGGTGCAAGAACTTCGTTAATCTTTTCAAGCACTTCTGTGATGCGT
This sequence comes from uncultured Amylibacter sp., assembly GCA_938001995.1. GTDB lineage: Bacteria > Pseudomonadota > Alphaproteobacteria > Rhodobacterales > Rhodobacteraceae > Amylibacter. The sequence continues at coordinate 7,342 of CALLAV010000066.1, forward strand.
AGATCGGCGGTTTCGCCAATTGCAGCCGAGAAATCACGCCAGAAACGGGACAATACCGCCTTATAATCCTCGCGCCCGCCTGAAATATCGTCCAGCTCGTCTTCCAGCTTTGCGGTGAAATCATAGCCGACATATTGGCGGAAATAGTTTTCCAAGAACGCGATCACAAGGCGGCCTTTATCCTCGGGGATCAGGCGGTTCTTTTCCTTGCGCACGTATTCGCGTGTCTGAATAGTCGTCACGATGCTGGCATAGGTCGATGGGCGCCCGATGCCCAGCTCTTCCATACGTTTCACCAGCGTTGCTTCGGTATATCGGGGCGGGGGTTGCGTGTGGTGCTGTTCTGGGCTGACGGATTTTTTGACCATCGCTTCGCCCTGAGCCACTTGCGGCAAGCGCTTGTCGTCGTCATCCACAACCTGATCGTCGCGGCCTTCTTCGTAGACGCGCAGGAAGCCGTCGAACAGGACCACTTGGCCTGTGGCGCGCAATACAACTTGGGCGTCGCCGGATCCGATATCGACCGTGGTGCGCTCCATCTTTGCCGCAGCCATTTGGGACGCAATCGTTCGTTTCCAGATCAGGTCATACAGCTTGCGTTGATCCGCTTCCAACCGGCTCAGGCTCTCGGGTGTCACGTCCATGTCTGTTGGGCGGATACACTCGTGTGCCTCTTGGGCGTTTTTGGCTTTGTTCTTGTAAACACGGGGTTTTTCAGGAACGTTCTGCTTGCCGTACAAAGATGCGATGGTGGTCCGCGCTGCCGTCACAGCCTCAGGTGCCATATCGATGCCGTCGGTTCGCATATAGGTGATGTAGCCCGCTTCGTACAAGCGCTGCGCCGTGCTCATGGCTTGGCGTGCGCCCATTCCGAACTTGCGGCTGGCTTCTTGTTGCAGGGTCGATGTCATGAACGGCGGGGAGGGATTCCGCGCCGCTGGCTTTGCCTCGACACTGCTGACTTTGAGGTCGCGTGAATTGATCGCGGCGACCGCCAGCTCGGCGGATTCAGACGTGGCAATGTCGAACTTATCAAGCTTGTTTCCACCCAGAACTGTAAGACGCGCTTCCAATTCTTGGCCGCGCGGAGTGGTTAGGATTGCTTTGACAGTCCAGTATTCGCGCGGTTTGAACGCTTCGATTTCCATCTCGCGTTCCA
>CALLAV010000067.1 GCA_938001995.1 uncultured Amylibacter sp.
GCTGGCAGTGGCGGATTTGGCGGTATCACGGGCGTTTTACGAAAAGCTCGGCTGGGAAGAGGCTGAGGGTGGCAACGACGACATCGCCTTTTACAAATTGCGGGGGCTGTTCCTGTCGCTGTATCTGCGGGACAAGCTGACAGAGGACATTGGTATGCCGATCCACAAACGCGCAACTGGTTCGATTACACTGGCGACGAACTACCGCTCGCAAGCTGACGTGGACGCTGCGTTTACCAAGGCGATGGATGCGGGCGCTGTGGCGATTACCAAGCCTGTGGAGGTGTTCTGGGGCGGGTATTCGGGCAATTACGCCGATCCTGACGGACATATGTGGGAAGTAGCGCACAATCCGTTTTGGTCGTTCGATGACGATGGATATCTGGTTGGGGACGCATGACCGCGTCTTTTCTCGACCTGCTGTTTTATGCTGGCGCGATTTTTCTACTGTTCGCAACGCCTGGCCCCGTTTGGGTAGCGCTGATTGCGCGGGCGCTGTCTGGTGGGTTTCACAGTGCTTGGCCGCTGGCTTTGGGCGTTGTGGTTGGCGATGTGATCTGGCCTTTGGTGGCAATTTTTGGGGTCAGCTATCTCGTGTCTGTCTATGCGGATTTCATGGTGGTGCTAAAGATCATCGGCGCGATTATGTTTGTGGTGATGGGGGTGCAGTTGGTGCGCAAACCCATCGCGACGCTTGGGGCGAGTGATACGCGATTGACGCGGCCAGGGATGTGGGCGGGTTTTATCGCGGGGGTCTTGGTGATCCTTTCGAACCCGAAGGCGATATTGTTTTACATGGGGGCCTTACCGAGCTTTTTCGATTTTCGAACCATTACTGTGTGGGACATGGTCGCGATCTGTTCGATTTCCCTGATTGTGCCGCTGCTGGGGAATGTGGCGCTGGCGGCGATGGTGGATCGGATGCGGGTTTTTCTGGCCTCGCCCGAGGCGATCCGACGGCTGAATCTGGTGTCGGGTGTTTTGCTGATCGGCGTTGGCTTGCTGATCGCCGTGACCTAGCGCAGGTGTGATTTTCGTTTCGGGTATGTGCGCTGTAGACCGTAGGTATATTTTAACCCGAAAGGACAGTTGATGAAAAAGACCCTGATTGCCGCCGCAGTAGCCGTTGTTTCCATGTCCGGAATTGCGAAAGCCGAGAGCATGATCACCAAAACATCCCCGCACAGTGTGACAGAAACCATTGATCGTTTGGCTGCCGCGGTTGAGGGCGCTGGCGCCAAAGTCTTTGCCCGCGTGGATCACGCAGCAGGCGCTGCGAGCGTAGATATGGAGCTGCGTCCAACACAGATGTTGATGTTTGGGAACCCAAAGCTCGGCACGCCTGCGATGCTTGCAGCCCAGACAACAGGATTGGATTTGCCGCTGCGGGTTCTGGCCTATCAAGCGGAAGATGGCAGCGTTGTTGTCACCTATCAGGACCCAGCAGCCTTGGCAAAAAACCACGGCGCAGACGCAGACGCAAAAGTGTTCAAAATGATGACAGGTGCGCTGAACAAGCTGACGGATAAGGCGATATCTGAGTAGCTTTTCAGTCTTATGAAATCTGGAAAGAGCGTGTCTTTGGCACGCTCTTTTGCGTTTTGTGCCCCCTGCGGCGTTTTATACAAAATCTTGTGACAAACCTTTGGAAAACCGTTATAAATCAGGGAAAATAACGAAGGTCACAGGTATGTCGGACGAGCAAAACAATCCCGAAGAATATGGCGCGGATTCTATCAAAGTTCTCAAGGGCTTAGAGGCTGTTCGTAAACGCCCGGGCATGTATATCGGCGACACGGATGACGGGTCTGGTTTGCACCATATGGTGTATGAGGTCGTGGACAACGGTATCGACGAAGCGCTGGCCAAGCATGCGGATTTTGTTTCGGTCACAATCCATGCGGATGAGAGTGTTTCCGTACGCGACAACGGACGCGGAATTCCGGTAGGCATCCACGAGGAAGAGGGCGTGTCTGCGGCCGAGGTGATCATGACCCAGCTGCACGCGGGCGGTAAGTTCGACAGCAATTCCTACAAGGTTTCTGGCGGTCTTCACGGCGTGGGTGTGTCGGTGGTGAACGCGCTGTCCGATTGGCTGGAATTGCGCATCTGGCGCGATGGTAAAGAGCACACAGCGCGGTTTGAACATGGCGATACGGCACGGCATTTGGCTGTGGTGGGCGATGCCAATGGTGAAACAGGAACCGAAGTGCGGTTTATGGCCAGCACCGACACGTTTTCGAACCGTGAGTATGTGTTTAAGACGCTGGAAAATCGTTTGCGGGAACTGGCGTTTTTGAACTCCGGCGTAAAGATCATCCTTCGCGATGAGCGCCCTGCCGAACATCTGGAAACAGTTCTGGAATATGAAGGCGGCGTGAAAGAGTTTGTGAAATTCCTTGATCGCAGCAAAGAGGGTCTGTTGTCCGAACCGATCTATGTGGTGGGCGAAAAGGACGACATCGGCGTCGAAGTGGCGATGTGGTGGAACGACAGTTACCACGAGAATGTTTTGCCGTTTACGAACAACATTCCGCAGCGCGACGGTGGCACGCATATGGCGGGTTTCCGTGGGGCGTTGACGCGGACGATCAATGCCTATGCCCAGACAAGTGGGATTGCGAAAAAAGAGAAGATTTCGTTCACAGGCGATGATGCGCGTGAAGGTCTGACCTGTGTTTTGTCTGTGAAAGTGCCTGATCCAAAGTTCAGTTCGCAGACCAAAGACAAGCTGGTGTCTTCCGAAGTGCGCCCAGCAGTTGAGAGCCTGATGAACGAGAAGCTGTCGGAGTGGTTCGAGGAGAACCCTGTCGAGGCAAAGAACATTGTAACCAAAATTGTTGAGGCGGCATTTGCGCGCGAGGCGGCGCGTAAAGCACGTGAACTGACACGGCGTAAGACAGCGTTTGGGGGAACGTCACTGCCAGGGAAACTGGCGGATTGTCAGGAACGCGATCCATCAAAATCCGAAGTGTTCTTGGTGGAGGGCGACTCCGCTGGTGGATCAGCCAAGCAGGGCCGTTCGCGTGAAAATCAGGCGGTGCTGCCGTTGCGCGGTAAAATCCTGAACATTGAACGGGCACGGTTTGATAAAATGCTGACGTCCGAGCAGATCACCAACCTGATCACAGCGCTGGGCACGGGGATCGGGCGCGACGAATTCAACATCGAAAAGCTGCGCTACCACAAAGTGGTCATTATGACCGATGCTGACGTGGATGGTGCGCATATTCGGACGTTGCTGCTGACGTTCTTTTTCCGCCAGATGCCAGAACTGATTGAGGGCGGATATTTGTACATTGCGCAACCACCACTGTTCAAAGTGGCGCGCGGGAAATCCGAGGTGTATCTGAAAGATCAGGCGTCGCTTGAGGATTATCTGATTGCGCAAGGGATCGAAGGGTCTTCGCTGACTCTGGGTGATACATCTGTAATCGCGGGCCAGGATTTGGCGCGTGTGGTTGAAGAAGCGCGAAATGTGCGGTTCCTTCTGAACGCTTTCCCGACGCACTACAATCGTCACGTTTTGGAACAGGCCGCCATTGCTGGGGCATTGGTTCCAGGCCGTGTGGACAACAATGCACAGGGCGTTGCCGATGCAGTGGCCGAGCGGTTGAACAAAGTGTCCGAAGAATATGAACGCGGCTGGACGGGACGTATTACACAAGACCACGGTCTGCGGTTCGCCCGCATTCTACGCGGTGTAGAAGAAAGCCACACGATTGACGGAAAAGCGTTGCGCTCGAGCGAGGCGCGCAAGCTCGGTAGTATGACCGAAAGCCTGCAAGAAACTTATGGCGCCTTGGCGACGTTCACTCGCAAGGACAAGCTGCAGCCGATTTTCGGTGCGACGGACCTGCTGGGTATTGTGATGGAAGAGGGCGAAAAGGGCCTGTCTTTGCAACGCTACAAAGGCCTAGGCGAGATGAACCCAAATCAGCTGTGGGAAACTACTCTGGACCCAGAAGCCCGCACGCTGTTACAGGTAAAGGTGGCAGACCTGGCAGATGCAGACGATCTGTTTACCAAGCTGATGGGCGACGTGGTAGAACCGCGCCGCGAGTTCATCCAACAAAACGCGCTGAGCGTGGAAAACTTGGATTTCTGATCCTAACTTCGCGTCTCTGCACAAAACCTGCACATCTTGTACGCTAGGCCTGCGGGCCTCGTGAGGCATCACGGAACCAGACATGGTTATGGAGATGCAGAATGTCAGGACATATTTCAAGTGGGGTGCCCCGCGCACTGGCGGTGGATGCGTGGTGGATGAGCGCGGATGCGGAGTTTGATGCGCCTGATGCGCGGGTCAAGCTGGGGCAGGTTTTAGCGAGCCGTACACGACGGCGGATTTTGTTGCTGGTGGTGTTGGTCGCGCTGGCAGATGCGTTGTTTTTTCAGCACGCTGTTGGGATATCCATTGCGGTTTTTGTGATCGCGCTGTTCGCGGCAAGCGTGTTTGAAGCGGAGCGATCCCGTGTAGGGTGGGGGCCGATTTTGGTGCTAATCCTCGGCGTTTTGCCTGTGGTCGATTATGTGCAGTTCTTTTCGGTGATCTTTGCGATCTTCGGATTGATCGTCGCTGTGGCGTGGCACCGGCTAGGCGTATCGCAATCGCTGGATGCAGTCTTGTTTGCAGCGCGGCGGTTGGTGTTTTTCCTGCCCTTGGGCGCAGTGCAGTCCATTGACGCATGGGTTAAAACGCCATCTGGCGAAGTGGATGTAAGCAGCGTCTTTCGCGAATTGATCCGGAACTGGGCGTTTCCCGTGGGCGGCGGGTTGTTGATCCTAAGCTTACTTGTCAGCGCCAACCCCGTATTAGAACGCCTGTTCGCAAATATCCTCGATCTAGATTTTGATGCGCAGCGGTTTTTACAACGGGTATTCTTCTGGCTGGGCGCGGCGATTTTGGTCTGGCCCATGTTGAGCGTCGCGGCTGACAGATTGCAGCGTCCTTTTGGGCCACAAAAAGTGCGTCGTGCCTATGGTTTCGGATTGAACGCGACCTCTGTGTCGAATGCACTGTGGCTGTTCAACGGATTGTTGGCGATGCAGTTGATTATGGACGGTGCTTTTGCGATCAGCGGAGAGTTGCCCTACGACATGAGTTATGCACGTTATGCGCACCGTGGAGCTTATCCGCTGGTGGTGACGGCGCTTTTGGCAGGGTGTTTTGCATTGGCCGCGCGGCCGTTTCTAGATGAGGGGCGGTGGTTGAAGCCACTCATGGTGTTGTGGTTGGCGCTGAACGGATTGCTGACGGTGGCGTCTATGTATCGGTTGGGATTGTATGTCGAGGTTTATGGCCTGACCTATCTGCGGATGCGGGCTGGTATTTGGATGGTGCTGGTGGCGATTTGGCTAGGTCTGATTGCGTGGCAGATTTTGAAATCAAAGGCGAATGGCTGGCTGGTGTTACGCAGTTTCGCAATGGGGATCACGACGATCTATGTCGGTTGCTTTGTCAACTTTGCAGAGGTGATTGCGCGCTATAATGTGGATCATAAGCGGTTTGACACTTGGTACGCCTGTTCATTGACCGAAACCTCACCCACAGCGTTTTTAAAACTTTCCGGCACAGATGCATGTTACACCCCCGCCCGTCGTGCAAAGATTGACGGCTGGCGTGATTGGGGGTTTCGCGAATGGCGTGTGACGCGGTATGTGTCGAATGTTCAGGCGAAGGGGGCGAGCCATGAAAATCTTAGTCGTTGATGACGATCCGCAGATCCGAGAGATCGTTACAATAGCGCTCGAGCGGGCCAACTTTGACGTGATCACGGCGGCGGATGCGAAACTGGCGCTGATCCATGCGGGCCGCGAACATCCTGATCTGATTGTGCTGGACGTGGGTTTGCCTGAAATGGATGGGTTTGAGGTTTGTCGCAAGATCCGCGCGACCTCTGACGTACCTATCTTGTTTCTGACAGCGCTTGATGATGAGGTGGACCGCGTTGTGGGGCTGGAACTGGGGGCGGATGATTATGTCACGAAACCCTTTAGCCCGCGCGAGTTGGTGGCGCGGATACGGGCC
>CALLAV010000068.1 GCA_938001995.1 uncultured Amylibacter sp.
GAAGGTGTGAACAGCAGAGGCGGGCAGGGGATTGCACGACGATTGACCTGCCAGCAGCACCCCAGATGTGCCGAGCGATACGAAGCCTTGCCCATCCGACAGCGCCCCAATCCCACAAGCGGCGGCGGCGTTATCGGCAGCACCCGCTATAACTTGCACTGTTGGAGGCAGGTTCAATGCGCTGGCAGCACGAGAGGACAGTGGACCGATCACGTCGGTTCCCTCATGCAATTCAGGCATCTGATCCATGCGCATACCAGAGCCTGAAACAAGGTCTCGGGACCAGTCCCGCTGCGCCACGTCAAGCCAGCTTGTCCCAGCGGCATCTGACATGTCAGACACCAACCGCCCCGTAAGCCAATAAGTCAGGTAATCTTTGGGCAGCAGAACTGTCGCTGTTTGTGAAAATACCTCGGGTTCATGTTTCGAAACCCAAGCGAGTTTGGGGGCTGTGAAGCCCGGAAACACAATATTGCCAGACAGGGCGCGAAACTGTGGTGCGTCATCCAAGGCCGCGGCCTGCGCATGACTACGAGTGTCGTTCCAAAGGATACAGGGGCGCAGGACTTTGCCGTCCGTGTCGAGCATGGTTGCACCATGCATGTGACCCGCGGTTGCAATCCCCTGCAAGGCGGCCATCTGATCTGGAAATTGCGCCGACAGTTCAGCCACCACGGATTTGCAGGCTTCGATCCAAAGGGCAGGGTCCTGTTCAGACCATCCCGCCTTTGGGCGGTCCGACGGATAGTTCGCTTCTGCACTTCCAATGGGTGTGCCATCCTCGGCCACAAGCAGGCCACGCAGGCCAGATGTGCCAAGGTCAAGGCCAAGGAATGTTGCGGTCGAATCTGTCATAAGGCGCAGTCTTTCAGTATTTAATTTTTCTGTCAAATTAAAACGAAAGCAGGCGTATTTGGAACGGCAGGACATTTGCGCTCGTTACTTTCACCAAAGGGCGGTAGGTCTGGGGTATGTTTGATCCAACCATTCTTCTCGTGGCCAGCCTTGCGTTTCTTTTGGCAGGCACAATCAAAGGCGCTGCGGGTTTGGGGCTGCCGACTGCGGCTATTGCGGGTATGACGCTGGTCTTGGAGCCACGTGTGGCCATTGCGGTTATTCTGTTTCCAATGCTGGTGCTGAACGCGTGGCAGTGGATCAGTGCGGGAGATTTGATACGGTCCGCGCGCCAATACGCACCGTTTTCTGTAGTGCTGTTTATCTGCGTGGCTGTGACTGCATTTTTCGCAAAAGATGTGAAAGATCAGAACCTTATGCTGGCCCTTGGCTGCGTGATCGTTCTGTTTGTAGTGGTAAGTTGGAGCGGCAAGCTACCCTTCCTGCCCGTAAAACACGACCTGAAGGCGCAGGTGGGGTTTGGGCTGTTTGCAGGTGTGATCGGGGGGATGACTTCGGCTTGGGCGGCGCCAATGGGAATGTATCTGAACATGCGTGATACGCCCAAAGAAGAATTCGTGCGTGCCAGTGGTTTCATGATCACAGTGGGCAGTCTGCCGCTATGTCTGAGCTATGCGCAACTGGGGTTTTTAACGGGTCCGCTGGCGCTCACATCGCTGGTAATGATAGTGCCTGCAATGATTGGTTTTGGGCTTGGTGCGATGATCCGCAACCGCCTGTCACAGCGCATTTTTAAGAATGTGGTGCTGGTGGTGTTTCTAATCCTTGCGCTGAACCTAATCCGCCGTGCAATTTGGGTGGTTTCATAGCGCTAAGTTGCATTTGCCTTTTGGGCTGCGGCGGGGCTAAACTGCCTACAGCGCGCATGCTGTTTCGGAGCCTTAGATGACAACGCACATCACACCCAATATGACACAATCCCCCAAGGTTGATGCCTTTTTTGAAGAACAGACCAACACGATTTCTTATATCGTGACGGATCCCGCGACCAAGGCCTGCGCCGTCATCGACAGTGTGATGGATATCGACTATGCGGCGGGGCGGTTGACCAGCGACAGCGCGGATAAGTTGATCGCCCATATTACCGACAATGGTCTGACGTTAGAGTGGATCATCGAAACCCATGTGCATGCCGATCACCTGTCGGCTGCGCCCTACATTCAGGACAAGCTGGGTGGCAAGACGGGCATTGGGGCGCGGATCATGGAAGTGCAGGAAACCTTTGGTAAAATCTTTAACGAAGGTACTGAATTTCAACGTGACGGATCCCAGTTTGATGCGCTGTTTGAAGACGGCGACACCTATAAAATCGGCGAGCTGGATGCATTTGTGATGGCAACACCCGGCCATACCCCTGCGTGTATGGCCCATATTGTCGGTGATGCGGCGTTCACCGGGGACACACTGTTTATGCCAGATGGTGGATCGGCCCGTGCGGATTTCCCAGGTGGGGACGCAGGGCAACTGTATGACAGCATTCAACGGCTGTTGTCATTGCCAGACGCTCTGCGCCTATTCATTTGCCACGATTATGGCCCGAATGGCCGTGCGATTGCGTGGGAAACCACTGTTGGCGATGAAAAGAGCAGCAATATCCACCTAAAGGACGGTCAAACCCGCGAAGAGTTTGTCGCACTGCGCGAAACCCGCGATGCAACGCTTGCGATGCCAAAATTGATCATTCCATCGCTGCAGGTGAACATGCGTGCAGGTGAAATGCCCACGGATGATCACGGCAATGCGCAA
>CALLAV010000069.1 GCA_938001995.1 uncultured Amylibacter sp.
GTGATGGAAGCCTACCGCATGTTCGCCAATTCCAAAGGTTGGCGCTCGCGGATGGAAGCCTCCATCGACAGCGGCTTGGCGGCCGAAGTGGCCGTGGAAAAGGAACAATCTGCCACCCGCGCGCGCATGGCCCGTGTTCCCGATCCTTACCTGCGCGAACGCCTGCACGACCTAGACGATCTGTCCAACCGCCTCTTGCGCATCTTGACAGGCCAAGGACGCTCCGAAGGCGAAGCCCTCCCCGAAAACGCCGTCCTTGTCGCGCGTAACATCGGCCCAGGAGAGTTGTTGGAATACGGCAAGAGTTTGCGCGGTATCGTTCTAGAACAAGGCTCTGTTGGCTCCCACGCTGCGATCATCGCGCGCGCGTGGGCCATTCCGATGGTCATCCACGCCGACAACATCACCCGCGAAGCGTTGAACGGTGACGCCATTCTTGTGGACGGCGATCAGGGCATCGCGCACCTGCGGCCCGACGACAACGTGGCCTCGGCGTTCAACGACAAAATCGCGATGGCGAACCAAGCGCAGGAACGTTTTGCCGCCATTCGCGAAAAGCCAGCGGTCACGCTGGACGGTGTGAAAATCAATATGCTGATGAATGCGGGCCTACTGGCGGATTTGCCCAGCATTGACAGTTCCGGCGCAGAAGGCGTGGGCCTGTTCCGCACAGAATTGCAGTTCCTGTTGCGCAACGAAATGCCCAAACGCACCGACCTTTCAGGCCAATACACCCGCGTCATGGACAGCGCTAAGGGCAAGCCTGTTACCTTCCGCACGCTTGATATCGGATCAGACAAGGTTGTCCCCTTCCTGAAACCCGAGGACGAACCAAACCCGGCACTCGGCTGGCGCGCCATCCGCATTTCGCTCGATAAACCGGGCATCATGCGCATGCAGCTTGAGGCGATTTTGCGGGCCGCCAATGGCCGCCCCGTCAACATCATGTTCCCGTTCGTGGCCCAGTTTGACGAGTTCAAACAAGCCAAGGCCATGCTCGATAAGACGATCGAAAACGAATTGCGTTTGGGTCATATCGTGCCTGAAGACATCAAAGTCGGCGCCATGTTGGAAACTCCGTCATTGGCCTTTGCGCCGAACCAATTCTTTGAAATGGCGGATTTTATTTCCATCGGCGGCAATGATCTGAAACAATTCTTCTTTGCCGCGGACCGCGAAAACGAACGTGTGCGCCGCCGCTATGACACGCTAAACGTCAGCTTCCTGACCTTTATCGAACTGATCGCCAATCGCTGTTTTGAATTTGACACCCCCGTCAGCTTTTGTGGCGAAGACGCGGGCCGCCCGCTAGAAGCTATGTGCTTTGCCGCAATGGGCCTGCGCACATTGTCCATGCGCCCTGCCTCCATTGGCCCTGTCAAAGATCGCCTGCTGAACGTAGACCTAGCGGAATGCAAACAGGCCATCGACGCCTCTCGCCTGTCAGGCGTTCAATCCGTGCGCGACGACATCCGCAAATGGTACACCGACACTTACCGCTGAAGCAGCGCTTGCGCAGCCGCTTCTGCCTCTGGTGTAATCACATCGCCTGCTAACATCCGCGCGATTTCCGTGGTGCGTTCGCCGTCATCCAACTTGGCCACGGTCGAGGTCGTAACACCTTTGCTCACCGCCTTAGACACCTGCCACTGGTGTGCGCCCTGTGCCGCTACCTGTGGAGAATGGGTCACGACCAAAATCTGCGCACTTTCGGCCAATACTGCCAAACGCCGCCCCACAGCATCCGCAGTGGCCCCACCTACGCCGCGATCAATCTCGTCAAAGATCAGCGTCACGCCTTCGTTTTGACGCGTTAAGCACACCTTTAGCGCCAGCAAAAACCGAGACAATTCCCCGCCAGATGCAATTTTTTCAATCGGGCCAGACGGCGCGCCAGGGTTCGTGGCCACCGTAAACGCAACCAAATCGCGCCCTTCGGCCCCTGCCCCCACGTCTGTCACGTCCGTCGTGAACACAGCGCGTTCCATCTTGAGCGGTTTGAGTTCTGCCGCCATGGCTTTGTCCAGCTTCGCCGCCGCCTTTTGGCGTTGTACTGTCAGCTTATCCGCGATCCCGTTGTACACAGCCTTGGCAGCCGCCAGCTCTGCCTCCAGCTCTGCAATTTGGTCTGCGCCCGTATCAATGGCATTCAACCGCGCACGCAATTCATCCGCAAATTCTGCCAATGTGTCAGGCAGAACACTGTGCTTGCGTGCCAGATCACGGATCGCAAACAAACGCTCCTCCGCCGCTTCTAACTCCAATGGATTGAAATCGAGTGCACGCAGGCAATCATCGACCCCGCGCTGCGCATCTGCCAATTCTGACGCCGCTCGTGCCAGTGCTGCGATTGGCTCTTCCAACCGCCCTTCGGTGCTGTCCGCAGATTCTTCGAGCCAACGCAGCGCGTCCATCATCGCACCTTCTGCCGCATCCGTACCAAGCGCATGGGACGCTTTCGCAATATCCTCGCGCACCTTTTCCGCGCCCTGCATCAGCCGACGTTTCGCATCAAGCGCGGCCTCTTCGCCTGCTTCAGGGGACAGATCATCCAGCTCTTTCACAGCATGGCGCAGAAAATCTGCATCAACCTTCGCTTCTTCAAGCGCGGTTTTTGCAGCATCCAAGGTCTTTTGCGCACCCCGAACCGTAGACCACGCCTTACGCACAGGCCCAAGGTTCAAACCCGCAAACGCATCCAGCAATCCGCGATGGCCTTTGGCGTCCAGCAATCCGCGATCATCGTGCTGCCCGTGCAATTCCACCAGCTTTTCCGACAAAAGCCGTAGCACATCCCCCGACACACGCCGATCGTTCACAAACGCCGTCTTGCGCCCGTCAGGTGTATTGGTGCGCCGCAGGATCAGCTCATCGTCTTCTAAGGTAAAATCATGCTCTGCCAAAATTGCCGCCGCAGGATGGTCCGAAGCAATGTCAAACACCGCCGTGACCTCTCCTTGATCTGCACCTTTGCGCACCAGATCCGCACGGCCGCGCCAGCCAAGAACAAAGCCAAGACTGTCCAACAAAATAGACTTACCCGCGCCCGTTTCGCCTGTCAGCACATTCAGACCCGCTTGGAATTCTAAATCCAGCCGGTCGATCAACAACATGTTTCGGATGTAAAGCCCGCGCAGCATAGGCGGTTACTGCCATTCGCCCCGTACGACCTGACGCCAAATCTTTTTCAGCCAGCCTTGGCTTTCGTCATTTGCGTCGTCGATGGAAATTCCACGGCCCGTAAGCAGAACAAAGGAATCGTTATACCAATCCGTGGACTTAAAGTTATGCCCGAGGATCGCACCCGCCGTCTGCGCATCAGCATTCAAGCCCAGCGAAACGTAGGATTCCACCAAACGGTGCAAGGCCTCTGGTGTGTGCGTTGTCGTTTGGAAATCTTCGACCACAACACGGAAACGGTTGATCGCCGCGCCAAAGTGGCCCTTTTTCATGTAGAAACGGCCAATCGCCATTTCCTTACCTGCAAGGTGATCCAATGCGAGGTCAAATTTTAGCAGTGCAGAGGACGCATATTCGCTGTCAGGATAGCGTTCCACTGTGGTGCGGAGCGCTTGCAACGCTTGGAATGTGATGCCTTGGTCGCGGCTGACATCATCAATCTGGTCATAGAAGGACAGTGCAATCAGATACTGCGCGTAGGCTGCATCTTCATCCGCTGGGTAAAAATCGAGGTATCGCTGCGCCGCGCCACGGCTCTCTTCGTACAGCTTGGCCTGATGATAAGCGAAAGCAGACATGATGATCGACCGCTTCGCCCATTCGGAATACGGATACAGACGTTCCACTTCGGTGAACAAAACAGCCGCATCTTCCGCGCCACGGCGCTGCGTTAGTTTTTGCTCTGCTTGCTGAAAGATTTGTTCTGGCGGGGTGTTATCAAGCGTGACTTCTTCTTTTCGCAAACCTGCACAACCAGCGCTCACCAACACTGATGCCAGTGCAGCGCTAAGTACAATACGTTTTCTAAAAGAAGCCATTGCCGAATTACCTTGTCTTGCTCGCCCGATCATAGGCGGCATTTCCACGGTTAACTAGCATAAAATCCATAAAGGAAAAACGCTTTCGCACCGTTCTTAGACAAGTTTTTGGGTGCATCTGCACAGACCTTAGGCGTGCACGAAATCCGTTGGCTTGATATGCGCGCCTGGCAGGTCGTTCCACTGCGCTGGGGTGACGTCGATCATCTCCCATGCGTCTGGGTTTGCGAACAGCTCACGCAGCAAAAGATTAGTGGCGCGATGGCCTGCTTTTTCACCGTGATAGCGTCCGATAATGGGGTTGCCTGCCAGTGCCAGATCGCCCAATGCGTCCAGCATTTTGTGGCGCACACATTCGTCCGTGCGGCGGAAACCCTCTGGGTTCAACACAGTCGCGCCATCCACGACGATGGCGTTTTCCAACCCACCCCCAAGCGCAAGGCCTGCGGATTGCATCATATCCACGTCACGACGGCGACAGAAGGTGCGACAGTTGCTCAACTCGCGCACAAACGCGCCGTTGGCCATTTTCAGGGATTTAGACTGTTGGCCAATGGCCTCTTCGTCAAAATCAATATCGAACTCAATCTCGATGCTGTCCGCAGGGGACAGGCTGGCGGAAAACCCATCAACAGCAATGCTTACATCTTTCAAGATGCGGATTGCGCGCAGCGGTGCGTCTTGTTCTTGCAGGCCAGCCTTCAGGATCGCAGCCACAAACGGCGCAGAACTGCCGTCCATGATCGGGATCTCTGGCCCATCAATTTCAATCATCGCGTTGTGGATACCCGTGCCAGCCAGCGCCGCCATAAGGTGTTCTACTGTCGATACTTCAACGCCCGCGTCATTTGCCAGACGTGTACAAAGCTGTGTGTCGTTTACATGGTCATAGAGCGCAGGGATCAGGTTGTCGCGGTCCGTGATGTCCACGCGACGCAACCAGATACCATATTCAGCCGACGCAGGGGTCACACGCACGACGGCGCGTTTGCCAGAATGCAGGCCTTTGCCCACAATTTCGATCGGTTGTTTCAGTGTTCGTTGCATCATGTACCTATGACTTTGCTTGCAACGATATTTAAGGGGTCACACTGTTAACCTCAATTCACGCTTTATGACCGAATGTGACAGGCGTGAAACAAAAAGGGCGTGTCTGTAACACGCCCTTTTCAAAATCTGTCAGCTTGTGACTGGCTTAGTTCGCCTGACGTCGCAAAAACGCTGGAATTTCAATACGTTCCTGCTCTGGATCCACGTGATCCTCGGCTGAAGTGGCCTGTTGGCTTACCGGGGGCTGTTCACGTTGCGCGGGTTCTTGCGCGTCACTATGACCAGTCATACGAGAGATCAGGCTGTTCAAACGGAAGCCCTTTGGCTTTTCAGGCTGTGCTGTGCCTGCAAAGAACTTAGGTGTTTCGGCTTGAGTCTCTTGCACACGCGGTGCGTTTGTTACAGCGGCTTCAAGGCGGGCCATTGTCTCTTGGGATGGGTGACCAACTTCTGCTTGTTGGGGCGCGGCGGCAACTTCGGTCTGACGATCAAAGAAGCTTTCGGTTGCCTCAACTGTTTCGTACGCAACAGGTTGTGGCTGATACGCAGGTGCTGGAAGGCCGTCATCTGATGCTGGTGCTTGTGCCACCATTGGTGTTGTTTCTGCTGGCGTTTCCACGGTCATTTCTTCAAACAACGTTGGCTCTGCCACAGTTTGGGCTGCAACCGCTGGGATTGGAGCTGGTTCAGCGGCAACTGGCGCTGGTGCTTCAACGTCGGCTGGAGCCACATCTTCTGCAGAAACCTCGATCTCGGATGGAGCTGCAAGTGGTTCTTTCAGCGAACGACGTGGCACTGGAATGTCGCCTGCGCCTTCAACTGCGTCGATGCCTGTGGCAACAACAGAAACCCGCATAACTTCGGCCAAGGATGGATCCATTGTGGAACCAACGATAATATTGGCCTCTGGGTCAACCTCTTCGCGGATGCGGTTCGCAGCTTCGTCCAGTTCGAACAATGTCAGGTCGTCGCCGCCTGTGATGTTGATCAGAACACCACGCGCACCTTGCAAGGAAATCTCGTCCAGCAGCGGGTTGGCAATTGCCTTCTCTGCCGCTTGGATCGCGCGATCTTCGCCAGATGCTTCGCCCGTACCCATCATCGCTTTGCCCATCTCGTCCATAACCGAACGGATGTCAGCAAAGTCGAGGTTGATGATACCTGGACGCACCATCAGATCCGTCACACCCTTCACACCTTGGTACAGAACATCATCTGCCAGGCTGAACGCCTCGGTGAATGTTGTCTGCTCATTGGCAATGCGGAACAGGTTCTGGTTCGGAATGATGATCAGCGTGTCCACAACTTTTTGCAGCGCATCAACACCTTCCTCGGCTTGGCGCATGCGGCGCGAGCCTTCGAATTGGAATGGCTTGGTGACAACGCCCACGGTCAAGATGCCCAGCTCGCGTGCGGCCTGTGCCACAATCGGCGCACCGCCCGTACCCGTACCACCGCCCATGCCGGCAGTGATGAAACACATGTGCGACCCAACAAGATGGTCCACAATCGCTTCGATGCTTTCTTCGGCTGCGGCTGCGCCAACGCTTGGCCGTGCGCCTGCACCCAATCCTTCGGTGATTTTTTCACCGAGTTGGATTTTCGCAGTAGACTTGGAAGACTGAAGCGCCTGCGCGTCCGTGTTCGCGACCACAAAATCGACACCATCTAGTGCTTTATCGATCATGTTGTTCACAGCGTTGCCGCCTGCACCACCGATCCCAAAGACCGTGATACGTGGTTTCAAATCAGCCATTTCTGGCATGCGCAGGTTCAATGTCATGTTTCTATCCGCCTGTAATTTTTGTTTTCGCCGCCTTGTGACGGTCGCATTTGCCCTGATTCGGTATGCTAAACGACTGATTCGCGAACGTCACGGAAAATCGTAAAACACCCAAGATTTATTGTACTCTACGCCCATGAATACGAGGTTTTGAACCCCGCACCACATGTCGCTTACCAGTTATCTTTGAACCACCGCATGGCGCGTTTGAGCGGCTGAACACCGTTGCCCGCCACAGGCAGATGAAAATCCCAACACTCGTCTTGCGGGTGCGCCGCATGCAGCGCCAAACCTACACATGATGCAAATGCGGGACCTGTTGCAGCCTGCGGAAGCCCTTGAATTCGCAAAGGTTTTCCTAAACGCACTTGTTGCCCGAGGATACGGCTCGCCAACCCTTCCAACCCTGGGATTTGGCTGCCGCCACCTGTCAGAACGATCCGTTGTCCCGGCAGATGATCAAAACCAGCGCCGTCTAAACGAGCGCGCACTTCTTCCAGAATTTCCTCAACGCGCGGACGCATCACACCAATAAGCTCACTTCTGCTGATCCGACGTCGATCATGGTCGAAATCGCCTGTGTCGCCGCCAATCTCGATCATGTCGCGATCATCCATTCCCGTGGCCATTACGCCCCCATGGAAGGTTTTGATCCGCTCCGCCGTAGAGGTTGCAACCTGCAAACCTTGCGAAATATCGCTGGTCACAAGGTCGCCGCCCATCCGTACAGAGTCAGCAAAGATCATGTGTTTCTTTAGGAAAATGGAAACTGTCGTGGCCCCGCCGCCAAAATCAATACAGGCGCCGCCCAGCTCTTGCTCGTCCTCAACAAGCGCGGACACGCCAGACACATAAGACGAAGACGCAAAGCCAGCGAGTTCCAGATCACAGCGTTTGATACACTTCAAAAGGTTTTCAACCGCGCTTGTGTCCACCGTCAACAGGTGCATGTCCACAGACAAACGGTTGCCAATCTGCCCACGTGGGTCAGACAGACCCGAACGATGATCAAGCGCAAAATTCACTGGCATCGCGTGGACCGCTTCGCGGCCTTGCCCGTAATCAGGCACATCACATTCCGCCAAAACGCGACCAATATCGTAGTCCATCACCGACCCGTTTTCGAGCGGCACAGTCCCCGTCACGCCGTAACTGCGTGGTTCTGCACCGGACATACAGGCGATCACATGATCCACCCGCGTGTTTGCCATCTTTTGGGCAGCCTGCACGGCGGTGCGAATGGCCCGTTCGGTTTCTTCCATTGTGGTGACTTCGCCAAATTTGACGCCGCGCGAACGTGTGGTTGCAACGCCGATCACGCGAAACGCGCCATGGCTGGCCATGGCGGACATACCTTCTTGGGCGTTCATCTGGACGGATGGGTCAAACTGCAAAATCATGCAGGCAATCTTGGCCGTTCCAACGTCCAAAATTGCGACCACACCACGTTGCAGTGCTGCACGGCGGCGTTGGCGCATGGCGCGTTGTGTCTCGTATAAATGTGTCATTAGGTCTCGTCTTCCCCATCGGCTATAGCCCGCAACCTGTACAGCTCGTCAACTGCAGGCACGGACAAACGAAGGACAGGTCTGCGCCCGTCTCTCATATCTACTACTGTTACATCCCGTCCCAACACATCGCGCGCGCTATGTAATGCAATGACGCGCTCTAATGCTGGAACTGGGTCCTGAACGGGCAATTGGATAACTTGCTGGCGATCCAGCATGACATCCCAACGTCGCTCGCCCATGCGACGTAAACCTCTGACACGATCTGCGATGGGTTTGGCCGCAGCCAAAATCGCAAG
>CALLAV010000070.1 GCA_938001995.1 uncultured Amylibacter sp.
GATCCATTCCGCAGGCACATAGCGGATCATAATGGATTCAACGACGTAGGCTAAGGTCAACCATTTAAACAAGAAAAACGCATTCTGCCACGCGGTGCTCAGGAAGGTTTGCATCCGTTCGCTCTCGCTCCAGAACTTCCAGACGGGTTTGCCTGTGAACGGATTGGTGCCACAGCCACAGCCGCCTTTGTTCGCATCTTCGCGCAGCGGATCCACAAACAATGCTGTCCGCCCCAATGCCATTACGCTGAACCCGCCAAACAACCCGAACCCCACAGCCGCAATCGTCTTGGCCACCGCGAAATCCACGCCGAGCGCACCAGAGGTAATAATAAACATGGGCGGGTCCATAATCGGCGAGGCCAACCAAAACGCCATCACAGCCGCCAGCGGCACGCCCATCGCCAGCAGTGCGGCCACAAACGGGATCACTTCGCAGGAGCAAAATGGCGCCAGCCCACCGACTATCGAAGCCAAAATCACCATGCGCACGGGCGAGCCTTTGAACGCCTCCGCCACGATGCCTTCTGCCCCCGTCGCCTTAAGGTAGGCGACCATGAACACCGCAAAGCCGATGAAAATCCCCGTCGACCCCAGCGCACGCCCCGTGTCCGTCACCACGCCAATCAGGTCAGCAGGCACGAACACTGCCACCCCCAGCAGCATCGCGCCAATGAACAGCCAAACGCGGTCAAATTTCCACCTGCGCGGAGCAATATCTACAGTTTGATCAGCCATGTTTGTGCTCCGTTCCATCCGCATCTGCGCAACAGTTTTCCAAGATAAAATTCGACAGCGCCGTGGTCATGTCATAGGCCACGGACGAACAAATGATGCTGCGCCCGTGCTTTTCCTGTTCTACCAATCCCGCATGTACCAAGAACCGCAAATGGTGGTTTAATGTGGAGCCTGGCACACCCGTACGCTTGCCCAACTCACCCATCGACAGGCCATCTGTGCCCGCCCTAACCAGTGTTTGCAGCACGCCCAACCGTTGTTCTGATCCGAGCGCAGCAAAGGCTTGCGCCGCATCTTCTAAGCTGATTTTCATGTTTGATCCTCTTTGTTGAATCTATACTTCTAGAATTATCGAAATGAGTCAATCTATATTTCCAGAAACATCGAAATAAAGCCAACTTTCCCAAACGTGCTATCCCTGTTAAAGCGACGGAGATGTCTCGTTTTCAAAGCCATATCGCCAATATTCGCGCTTGCACGCTCTGTGCGGACAAATTTGCGAACACCCAAACAAAACACACGCCACGCCCTGTTGTCTGGCTCTCCCAAACCGCTAAAATCATGGTCATTGGCCAAGCGCCGGGCGCGCGGGTTCACGCCTCTGGCCGCCCGTTTACCGATCCATCTGGGGATCGATTACGCGACTGGATGGGCGTTGATGAAGCCACATTCTACGACCAATCCAAACTCGCCATCTTCCCAATGGCCTTCTGTTTCCCAGGCTACGACGCCAAAGGCTCTGACCTTCCTCCGCCGAAAATTTGCGCCACAACATGGCGTGAAAATACGCTTAAACTAATACCGCAGGTAGAACTCACGTTGCTTATCGGCGGCTATGCCCAAACGTGGCATCTCAAAACCAAGAACGTGACCCAAACCGTACAGAACTGGCGTGACTACGGCCCTGATATCATCCCACTGCCGCACCCTAGCTGGCGCAACACAGGTTGGATCAAGAAAAACCCTTGGTTCTCGTCCGAGCTTCTGCCACACCTGCGCCAACGCATTACGGATTTAATATGACCCCTCTCGACACGCCTCTTGATCTGGCCCAAGCCGCCATGGATGCCGCCCCCGAAGACACCACCAAACGCATGGCGTTTTACGAACGTGTGGCAGATAGCGAGCTGTTCCTCGTGCTAGACACCGAGCCCACCGACGACAAAATTCAACCCGCACTTTTCCCTGTGGAAGACGAACACTACGCCCTCGTCTTTGACAGCGAAAGCCGCATGGCTGAGTTCACTCAAAACCCCACACCGTTCTTGTCGATGGCAGGCCGCCAAATCACGGCAATGCTCGCAGGCCAAGACATCGGCCTTGGCCTAAACCTCGCCGTTGCCCCGTCTTCCATGCTACTGCCCGCCAGCGCCGTGCAATGGCTGCACGACACACTCGGCACCGCCCCTGAAGCATCCGAAGCCACGCCGAGCGCGATCTACCCGCCAGGTCAGCTGCCTGAAACCCTGATCACAGCGCTCGACACGAAACTCGCCACTATGGTGGGCCTTGCAAAATTCGCCTATCTCGCTGAAATTGAATACGAAAACCGCCCACGTACTCATGTCATGGCGTTTATCGATGCGATCCCTGATGCCGAACCCGCCATCGCCGCAGCCATATCCGAAGCCCTTACATTCTCTGGCATTGAAGCAGGCAGCCTCGACGTGATCTTCCTCGATGCCACGAATAAACTCAGCGCAGCCCTCGCCAAAAACGGCCTGCGTTTTGATCTGCCGCAACCGCCCGAACCTGCCACCCAAACGATCGAGGCACCAGGCTCAAACCCCGACAAGCCACCAATCCTACGCTAATACCTGATTAACCACGTTGAGCCTTTTTCTTGACCCAAATATCCAAATCCCACGCTCAATATCGCAGCGCAGGATCCACCAAATATAACGCACCTTCGCCGCGCACGTCGCGCGCTATATTCGCCGCAACGACTGCACTTGCTGTGGCCACACGGGTTTCTGACGCGATATGGGGCGTTACCAAAACGCTTGGCTCCGCCCAATAGGGGTGATCTAGGGGCAGGGGTTCTTCACGGAAGACATCGAGCGTTGCACCAGACAGTTTGCCCGACCGTAAGCCTGCCAATAGCGCCTCATCATCCACCAACTCACCGCGTCCGGGATTAATCAACGCGGCTCCATCCTTCATTGCAGCAACTGCCTCAACCCCGATCAAATTCTCTGTCGCAGGGGTCGCTGGCAGCAGTGTCACGACAATGTCCGCTTGCCCTAAAACAGCGCGAAACCCGTCATCTCCGGCAAAACACGCAATCGGCGCATTCTCTTTCAACGTGCGGCTCCAGCCTACCACATTAAACCCATAATCTCGCGCTGCCACAGCACAGGCCATGCCTAACTCTCCAATCCCCAAAAACGCCACCGTTCGCTCAGACGGCAGAGGCGGGGCCAGATCTGTTAACCATTCCCCAGCTTGGGCAAATGTATCCGTGTGCAAATGATGGCGCAGGATATGCCCCATCACATAATCGATCATCCCTTGCGTCATGCCAGGGTCCACCATTCGCGCCAGCGGTTGGGTCAAGGTGGTGTTTCGCAACAATTTATCTGGCCCCGCCCACAGGCTCTGGATCAGTTTAAGATTGGTAAACACACCTAAATCATCGTCATCCCGCGCGGGCGCATAGATCAGATAATCAATCGTTTCAGGGGCATCCGTTTCGCGCAGAAGATTAACCTCTAACTCTTGCTTGGCGAACTCTGCCGCCAGCACAGGCTGATACTGCGGCCACAGCGCGTCGCGGGCCGAAAACAGAACATTGATCATCGCAAATTCCTATCGTGGGCGGTGTACATGGGCACTTTGTACCAGCCCAAACGCGATCAGCAACACCATCATCGCCGACCCACCATAACTGACCAAGGGCAAAGGAACGCCAACCACAGGGGCCAACCCCATCACCATCGACATATTGACCGCGAAATAGAAAAAGAATGTCGTCCCGACCCCAATTGTAACGAGCGAGCCATACCTATCCCGGTTCGACAGTGCAGAGACATAACAGAACAGCAAGATCAGCCCATACAGCCCAAGTAAAACGATGCCGCCGACAAAACCAAACTCCTCGCCAAGCGTTGTGAAAATGAAATCCGTGTGTTTTTCGGGCAAAAAGTTCAGCCGCTGCTGCGTCCCTTGCATAAACCCGCGGCCGGTCATCCCCCCAGATCCCAGTGCGATCTTTGACTGCGTGATGTGATAGCCTGATCCAAGCGGATCGGAGGACGGATCAATAAACGTCTCAATCCGCTTATACTGATAGTCCTTAAGCAGCTGATATTCGGTCCCTTTGGACGCAAAAACCCCCGTCACCAGCAGCGTCACGGACAGGACAGCGGCCAGAAAATATGCCCAATGCACGCCTGCAATAAACATCATAATCGCACCGCCCATGATAATCAGCAGCGCAGTTCCAAGGTCAGGCTGACCCAGAACCAGAAAGGCGGGCAACAGCGTTACAACGATTGGGATCAGCACCCAAAGCGGCCGAGAGATACGTTTTTCATCCAACCAATCATAGTAAAACGCCAGCGCCATTACGACGCCGATTTTCATCAACTCGGAGGGTTGCAGCGTCATGAAACCCAGATCAATCCAGCGCTGCGCACCGCCACGCGTTTCACCTATGTAAGGGACAGAAATCAGCAGCGCGATACCAACGATGTAAGCTATAATACTGATTTCACGCCAAAAACTAATGGGCACGAAGGCCATGAACACCATCACACCCGCGCCAAGACAGAACCGAATGATTTGGGGTTCCGCCCAACGTTCGATGTCCCCACCCGATACGGAATAGAGCATCAAGAACCCCGTGCTCGCTACCGCTGTAAGCAGCAGCGCCAAAGGCCAGTTGAAATGCAGCACCTTCGCCAGACCCGTTGGGACGGAATGGGTGTGATAGTTGGAGTAACTCACGCTTTGTCGTCCTTGATCGGACGACCTGCACGCACATCTGTGGGTAGGGCGCGGTATTCATTGTCTTCACCCAACTCCAACGCGCGTTGCATGATATCGCGGGCGATCGGGGCAGCGGCTTTGGACCCACCACCGCCATGTTCGACCACGACAGAAATTGCGAAACGTGGGTTTTCCGCGGGGGCATAGGCCACGAACAGCGCATGATCGCGGTGTTCCCATTTACGGTCTTCGTTGCGTACAACGCCGCTCAGGCGTTCGCGCTCGGTAATGGCAACCACCTGCGTCGTACCCGTTTTACCCGACATTTTTGTGCTGCCTGACAGGCGTGACCCCGCAGCGGTGCCGCCGCGCTCGTTCACCACACCAAACATGCCTTTGCGCACGGCATCCAAATGTGCGGTATCAATGTCGAGCGCCTCGCGCCCTTGAACGGGCTGTGGCACATTGTCGATTGCGTTGACCAGTCGCGGCGCAATCTTCGTCCCTGTGCCAATACGCGCGGTCATCACCGCCAATTGCAGCGGAGAGGCCAAAACAAAGCCTTGCCCGATTGAGGCGTTGACGGAATCGCCCACCGTCCAATCTTTGTTGCGGACACGCTTTTTCCAGTCTTTTGTCGGCGCCAACCCACTGCGCACAGCGGGCAATTGCAGATCGTGTTTGACCCCAATGCCTAAATCCCGTGCCATGGCAGAGATGTTTTCGATCCCGACCTTCTGCGCCACTTCGTAATAGTACACATCGCAAGACCGTTTTAAGCTGTCGTGCAAGGACACACGACCATGGCCGCCACGGTTCCAGCAGTGGAATTTGCGGCTATAGATCTCGATGGAACCCGCGCAGCGATAGCTGTCTTTTGGCGTTATGAACCCGCCTTTCAACGCGGCCAACGCTGTGACCATCTTAAAAGTGGAGCCCGGCGGGTAGGTCCCTGACACCGCCTTGTTCAACATCGGTTTATATTTGTTTTCGTTCAGATCTTTGAAATCTGCGACGGATATCCCGCGCACAAATTTATTGGGATCAAAGCTTGGCGCGGAGGCAATCGTTAACAAATCGCCGTTGCGCACGTCCATGACCACGGCTGACGCACTTTCATCGCCCAACCGTTCCAGCGCGTATTTTTGCAAACGGTGGTCGATGGTCAATTGTACGTTTACGCCAGCTTCGCTTTCTTCACGACCCAGCACTCGCATGACGCGACCAATGGAATTCACTTCGATCCGTTTCACACCCGCTTTGCCGCGCAAAGGCCGCTCTACCTGCTTTTCGACACCGTTCTTGCCGATCTGAAAACGCGGGATCAAAAGGAGCGGGTCATCATCATCTGTCCTGCTTAGGTCGTAGTCGGACACAGGTCCGACATAGCCCATAATATGTGCAAAATCATCGGCTTGCGGGTAGATCCTATAGTG
>CALLAV010000071.1 GCA_938001995.1 uncultured Amylibacter sp.
GCAATCCGCGTGGTCAGCGTGCGGAATTCCATCTGCGCCAAAAACCCCAGTACATCCTCCGCCACAGGCTCGCGCACATCCATTTCCGCCAGATCTATGTCCAGATCCATGTCTTGCTTCAACGTCACCAAATCACGGCTGATGCGAATTTGATCCGCATAATCAATCAACGTCTGCCGCCGCTTTGGCTGCTTAATCTCTTCCGCCCGTTCCAACAGCGTATCCAGATCGCCGTATTCGTTGATCAACAACGCCGCCGTTTTGATCCCGATCCCTGGCGCACCTGGCACGTTGTCCACGCTATCCCCTGCCAGCGATTGCACATCAATCACACGGTCAGGCCCCACGCCGAACTTCTCTTCCACCTGCTCCACACCGATGCGCTTGTTCTTCATGGCGTCGAGCATCTCAATCCCGCCACCCACCAGCTGCATCAAATCCTTATCCGAACTGATAATCGTCACCCGTGCACCCGCATCTCGCGCTTTCACGGCGAGCGTCGCTATAATGTCGTCCGCCTCGAACCCGACCTCCTCGATACAGGCCAGATTAAACGCCCGTGTCGCATCGCGGGTCAGCGGAAACTGCGGCACCAAATCCTCAGGTGCTGGCGGACGGTTCGCCTTATACTCGGGATAAATGTCCGAGCGAAACGTTTTACCCTTGGCATCAAAGATCACCGCGCAATGGGTCGGCGCGTCATGCCCTTTGTTATCTTCCACGAATTTATACAACATATTGCAAAATCCGCTCACCGCACCGACCGGAAGCCCATCTGACTTGCGTGTAAGAGGTGGAAGCGCATGATAAGCGCGGAAAATAAACCCAGAACCATCAATCAAATGCAGATGGTGCCCTTTACCAATGTTGCTCACGTGCTTACCTCTAGAATGTAATACTGACAGTCAGGTCCAACCTAAATGAACGCCAAAGCCTTTGCGATAGCCATTTTAATCTTCACCGTCCCAATGGGTGCGAATGCGCAAGAAACCTGTACATTCCAAGAAGAAGGCGCAAATAATTGTGCGCGTTTTGTTGGTTGCATCAATGAAGGCGAAACTCTGTTCAAAGGCACGTCACGGGGCTGGGAAAACGGCACATTGTACGGCGAAACCACAACTGGCGTAGTTTGCACGGGCAGCTGGACCTATGACGGGGTGATCGACAAAGGTGAGGGCAGCTTTGCATGCGACGACGGTGAATCGGCCAGCATCAATTTCTTTGCGCGTGGTGAATCCACTCAGGCCATCACAGGGGTTGCTATCACCAACACAGGCAAACGTCTGCGTATTTGGGGCAGCACCGACCTATCCGCTTTTTTTGCCGAACGCTTTCCCGATTCGCCTGTTCCAGGCCAAACCTACAAATGCGGCGACACCTGGATTCCGCTGCCGGTCGAATTCCCTGACCAGATCAAAACGGAATAGGACCGAAGGCCAAAATAGGGCCTAGTGTCCGCCCTCCGCGCCCTCTTTGATCACAAATTTGCAATCGCAATAGGGGCACTCAACCCAGCCATGTTCCATCGGAATTTGCAGCCAAACACGCGGATGACCGCCCTCGCCGCCATCACAAGCAACACGATAGCTGTCTACTTCTTTGGTCTCTGGGACGGGCGTGTTCATGTTCAAAACTCCGAAATCTGACGTATGTTCTTATTTTCAGCAAAGAAAACGATTTGCAAGGCAGATATCAGCCTAACTGCGCTCCACCATACGTCCTGTGCTTGCACCACCTAAGATATGAACGTGCAAATGGGGCACTTCCTGCACACCATGTTCCCCGGCGTTCGAAATCATTCGATACCCGTCGCCCCCATCAGGGCTGACACCAATGGCATCGCAGACTTTACCAATGGTTCGGGTGAAATCCACGATTTCTGCATCTGACGCATCGCGCGCAAAATGATCGTAATTCACATACGCACCCTTCGGGATCACCAAAACATGTTCTGGCCGTGCTGGTTGAATATCGCGAAACGCCAGACAGTGATCGGTTTCCATCACCGTCGTGTTCGGGATCTCCCCACGCAAAATCTTGGCGAAAATGTTTTGGTCGTCATACTCATAAGCCATAGTTTTGCTCCTTAATCTGCAAACAAAAACGGCGTGTGCGCGATTTCGCGGGCAGTGTCTTCGGTGACATCCATGAACGCCGAGATTTGCATGGTGTTTTCTTCAGGCTCGTTTCGGTCCGAAATGCTGTAGAAATTGGGATAGTTGCGATCCCGCACAGCATTGCTCTCATACGCGAAATCCATGCGGATGGTGGGCACGATGCGTTTGATCGTATCCTCAGAGCTGGTTTCCGCCGCCAGACCTGTGCGAATGGCATGGCCGCGTAGATAGTCATCGTCAAAACTACACGCCAGTTCCAACATGCGCGTTGTGCAGCGGTCGGAATAGAAATCCTCCAACAACTCTACATTTGCGGGGTCCGCACAAATCATCAAACGGTCCGTGAACGAGCGTTCAAACAACAGACGCATCACCGCACGCCTGTGCCGCGCGCGTTTTTCCAAGGTTTTCTCAATACCGCCCATATCGGGCATCGCAGTGTCTTGCTCATCAAACAAATAGGCATAGCCCCGAATGCCTGTGACCTGTTCTGCCGCGTTCAGGAACCGCTTCGCCACATGCCATTTCTTGCAAACTAAAATCAACAACTCACGCTCGCGGCCAATGGTGCTCTCGCGCTCCCAGAACCGTGATGCAAATCGCCGTCCTTCGCGTCCGCGTGTGGTTAGAAATTTGTGAAGCGTGCGGCCTTCATTGGTGATGTTCAAATCTACATCACCGCCTGCATAAAGTGTGCCGAGCTTGTCTTTCAGATCATGTGCCTCGGGCGAGATTTTGCGGGCAAACAGGCTGTCCTGGGCCAGCAGGAAATCATACTGGTCATTAAAGAACGTCACGGGCATCCCGTAATCAGAGAACATGAGGAAAGTCAGCGTGCGATTGACAACCTCTTCTTTGGGAACCAGATGCAGCACAACCGTCTGGAAAAAGGTTTCGTCCGGAATCCATGTGGTTTTGAAAAACTTCACCACATCCTTGCGCTGTTTGACAAACTTCAAAACTGCTTCGACCGTGCGGCGGCGCAAACACCACCACTGCGATCCGATTTTCATGGCAATGCCTTTGGGCACTTCCCGTTTGATCCCCAATGATTTTTGCAGCTTGTAGGAATTGTAAAACAGCGCCTTATTTTCGCGT
>CALLAV010000072.1 GCA_938001995.1 uncultured Amylibacter sp.
TCAGCCGCCATCGCAGGCGTGATGAAAGCGCAAAACCCAGAGGTCAACATGGTCTCCGCCCCCGTGCTTGCAACCGAACGTGGTATCCAGTGCTCCACGACGACACAGGAAAAATCCGGCGTGTTCGACAGCTTCATCAAGCTGACCGTGAAAACACCGACGTCTGAACGCACCATCGCGGGAACCGTATTTTCCGACGGAAAACCACGGTTCATCCAGATCAAAGGCATCAACATCGACGCCGAAGTGGGCCGCCACATGCTCTATACCACGAACGAGGACGTGCCAGGCATCATCGGCACACTTGGACAGACGATGGGCGAAAATGGTGTGAACATTGCGAACTTTACTTTGGGTCGCAAAGACGCTGGCGCAGACGCAATTGCGCTGCTGTACCTCGATGCACAACCCAGCGCCGAAGTGCTTAATAAACTGCAAGCAACAGGTATGTTCCAACAGGTCAAACCCCTGCAATTCGACGTGGCCTAACAATAAAAAAGGGCGCGGCTTTATCACCGCGCCTCTCTTCTTTGTTCTTAAAATACTTACCTACCGCGGCTGCGGATTGAGCGCCTTGTTATAGGGATGCCAATCCTCCACATCCGCATAGTACTTTTTGCGCCATGCCCGAACACGCGGGTTCATGAACCGTTTCCACAGTGGCGGCATCGTCGCCATTATCGTCATAATCGGATAGCTGTAGGGCAGTTGCGGCGCTTCATCCGCAGTATAGGTTTGTAACAGCGGAAACCGTCTGTTTGGCTTGAAATGATGGTCCGAATGCCGCTGCAAATTGATCAACATCATATTGGAATAACGATGCGCCGCGTTCCAAGAATGGCGCGGCAGAACATGTTCGTACTTCCCTTCACCTAGATGACGGCGGGTCAGCCCATAGTGCTCGATGTAATTCACCAGTTCTAATTGAAACACCGCCACAAAGGCCTGCAAACAGAACAGGCCAACACCCATCCAACCGCCAATCGCGAATGCCAAGACCAAAAAGCCCAATTGCCACGCAGCATATTTCCAAAACGGATTGCTCAGGTCTGTTGCTGGCAGGTTTTTACGCGCAAGCATTGCCGCTTCTGCGCCCAGCGCGGATTTGAAACAGCCGTGAAGCACACGCGGGAAAAACCGATGGAACCCTTCATTGTATCGTGCGGTCACTGGATCGCGTGGCGTCCCAACATAGCGGTGATGCACCAACAAATGCTCGCTGCGGAAATGACCATACAGCACCATGGTCATTAGAAAATCGCCCAAAAAGCGTTCAAACTTTGATTTCTGATGCATCAGTTCATGGGCGTAATTGATCCCAATCGTGCCAGAGGCAATGCCAACCGTACCCATAAAGATCCACGCCTGCGCGGTGGTCAAACGATCCGTGTTCGCCGCGTAATATAGCGCACCAAACACCAACAGAAACTGCACAAAAGGCCAGATCAGTGTGATCGCCGTGTACCATTTCAGATCTTCGTCAGGTGTTTCCGTATCAGGGTTATCGGTACGCAGACCCGCCACAAAATCAATCAGGCTCGTTGCCCACCAGCCATAGATGGGCGTCAGCCAAAGCCACGCACCACCCTGCCATCCCGCAAACGCAAGGATTGGCACGTAGATCAGCGAGATCCAAAACGGAAGCGCTGCGACAAAGTCTGTTCTAATGGCCTGCTTGGACATGCCTACTCCGATTTTTCGGGCAATCTGGCACGAAAAACTGGGGCAAACAAATCAAATTGCAAGCACTGCTTACCTTTGCCGCAACCTGTTATCAGCTTGCCGCAGTCAGACCCGCATCAATTGCGCCCAAAATGATGTCCACATCTGCCTCAGAAATGATTAGCGGCGGGGACAGCAGAATGTTCGGACCAGAGGCCCGCAACATCACACCGTTGTCCATCGCAACCTTCTGAATTGCCATGCCAAAACTCGGGTCCATTGGTTCTTTCGTGGCACGATCTTTCACGAACTCAATTCCTGTCATCAGACCATGACCGCCGCGCACGTCCCCGATGGCGGAGTGCTTCTCCATCAGTTTTTTCGCACCTTCAAACATCTGCGTGCCACGTGCCGCTGCGTTGGTTTTCACGTCCAGCCGCTCGGTTTCTTTTAGGCAGGCAATCGCCGCTGCCGCTCCGACAGGGTGCGCGGTGTAGGTATAGCCATGTCCAACGAAACCTTCTGCGCCAGATTTTTCAAACACCTCGGCCACATGATCCGCGATCATACAGGCACCAAAAGGATAGTAGCCGTTGGTTATAGCCTTGGCCAAACACATGAAATCAGGCTGCACGCCCCAGTGACGGGACCCAGACCAATCGCCTGTACGACCAAAGCCCGTGATAACTTCGTCTGCTATCATTAGGATACCGTGCTTCGTACACAGCTCTCGCATTCCAGGCATAAAGGTTTCATGGGGAACCATGATACCACCCGCGCCCAGAATAGGTTCCATGATGAACGCCGCGATGGTGTTCGGACCCTCAAACATGATCTCGTCTTCTGCGGCTTGCAGGATCAATTGCGAGAGTTTTGCAGGGTCTGTTTCATTGTATGGATTGCGATATTGGTAAGGGGCTGGCAAATGCCGACAACCTGGCAAAAGCGGTTCGTATGATGTGCGAAACTTGTTGTTCCCGTTTACAGACGCGCCGCCGAAATGCGTGCCGTGGTAGCCTTTTTTCAAACTCAGAAATTTGGTGCGCTGCGTATCACCTTTAATTTTGTGATACTGCCGCGCCAAACGCAGGCTGGTTTCAACGGAATCTGACCCACCCGACGTAAAGAATGCGCGCCCCATGCCCTCTGGGGCAAAGAACTCGCGCAACATCCAAGACAATTCAATCGCCGCGTCATTCGATGTACCGAAGAACGACGAATAATACGGCAGTTGGTTCAACTGATTGGAAATCGCTTCCTTCACAGGATCACAAGAATAGCCAAGGTTGACGTTCCACAAGCCACCCACGGCATCCACCATTTCGCGCCCATCCAGATCTGTGATCCGCACGCCCGCTGCACCTGTAATGATCGCAGGCGGGTTGGCTTGTTGCGCACCCTGATGGCCCATCGGATGCCACATGTGACGTGCATTATTTTCGCGTAGGAAGTTGTCGTCTTTCATAGCTTTGTCCTTTCAAAGGCGGTCACTCTGCCGCGTGTTGTGCCTGCGCATCGCGTGCGCCATAAATTCTGGAAATCGCCTTGGCTGCGTCGATCACATATTCTGCGATCTGCTGGCCGACCTCTGCGTTGTAACGGGATGTGGGTGCGGCCACCGCAATGGAACCGCACACTTCGTTGTTCATGTTGAACACAGGTGCAGCTGTCCCAACCACATCTGTCTCATAGGTGCCGAGCGCGCGGGCATACCCTTTGCGCTGTGCCATCGCGACCGCTTCCATCACCGATTCGCGGCTGACGGGTGTTTCTTGGGTGAATTGCTCAAAAGAACGCCCCAACAGAGAATTGATCTGACTGGGGTCAACTTGGCTGAGGAATGAAATGCCAGAGGCCGTCGCATGCAGAGGAAGCAAGGAAG
Organism: uncultured Amylibacter sp.; assembly: GCA_938001995.1. Taxonomy (GTDB): domain Bacteria; phylum Pseudomonadota; class Alphaproteobacteria; order Rhodobacterales; family Rhodobacteraceae; genus Amylibacter. Next base: position 3,545 of record CALLAV010000072.1, read on the forward strand.
CAGGATCAATGTAAACCCGCGTCCCTTTGACGGTGGTTTCCACAATTTGCACTTCGCTCAGCGCCTTGCCTTGAAAATGCGTTAGATGCGCCGTTTCTCCAGTGTCTTGGACAAGCTGCGTAAGGATGTTTTTCACCGCTGATTCAACGGGATATGTTAGCTCTCTCACCATCGCCAATCGTGTCACGGCGGGGCCAAGGTGATAGCCACGGGTCAGGGGATCTTGTTCTAAAAACCCCTGCGATTCCAAGGCGGACAAATACCGTTGCACCGTTGCTTTGTCGCGCTCTAACAAGCGCGCAGCTTCGGACAGGCCGACGGATGTTCGCGTTTCCGAAAACAGCTCCAGTACTCCTAATGCCTTGTCGACGGTGCTCACAAATTCGCCTTTCGTTGCAAATGATACGGTTTTTGTTTGACATCAACGATACGTTTGCGCAATCATTATTTCAACCGCTGGATTGAATAATGATCCGACGGTAAAAACAAACAAGGACAACAGGGAGTCCAAAATGAACAAGTTTCTGACCGTTGCAGCGACTGCTGCTTTGACGGCCGCCAGCTTTGCTGCGCCAGCCGTTGCTGAATACCCCGAAAAACCAGTGAATTTCATCGTGCCGTGGCCTCCGGGTGATTTGGAAGACGTGCTGACACGCATGATCGCCGAAGACTTTCAGGCAGAATACGGCGTTGCAGCCGCAGTCGTGAACAAACCGGGCGGCGGGGGCGGCCCGTTCCCTGGAACGATCGAAGTGGCGAACGCGCCTGCGGATGGTTACACCATCGGTTCTTTCGTGATTGCGGTTCCGCTGATCGGTCACGTGATCGGTATTCCAGAGCTGGCGCCAGAAAAATTTGACCCGCTGGGCATCTTTCTGACCTACCCATTTGTACTGGCTGCAGCAAAAGACGCGCCATACAAAACGCTTCCGGAAATGGCAGAGCACGCGAAAACAAACGAACTGGCACTTGGTCACTTTGGTGCGCCGCTGGTCCCAACCAAAGTCTCCTTGGCTTATGCCAAAGCGGCTGGGTTTGAGTGGGGCTCCGAGGCCGCATTCGACGCACTGGATTGTAACACACTGGCATCAGGCGACGCGGATGTGATCAACACCACGCTGCAACTGATCCTGCCGTGTCTCGATGATGTGACCGTGCTGGTTTCCATGACGCCAGAGCGTTTGGCGCAAACACCAGACACGCAAACATTCCTCGAAGTGGCTCCAGAGCTGAACATCGATTTGTGGAACGGCTTGTTTGTACGCAAGGAAACACCACAAGACGTGCGCGACAAAATCATCGCTGTAGCTAAGAAAACAATGATGTCTGAGCGTGCGCAAAAATTGGCCGCTGAAACAGGTGCTGCTGTATACTGGCAGGACGCTGCAGCTTCCGCAGACCGCATTGTTGCAGACCGCGCCAAGCTTGGTGAAGTAAACGCAATGATCGAGTAAGCACCTCAATCTGTGGCCGACCTCAGAAATGGGGTCGGCCTTTTCTATTCTTAACCCGCGCGGGGCCTATGATGACCACAGAACCCATTAAAACCAAAACGGGTGAAATCCTGTTCATCGCTGTGTTTTTCATCTTCTCTGCCTTTTTACTGTCGCAACTCGGCGAACAAGCCAAGTTCAATCCCAAAGGCAAGTTCTTCGCCCAACCCGCCGTCTGGCCCGGCATCGGTGTTTTCGGCATGACCCTCTTTGGTGGCCTGCACCTGCTGACCCGCTACAAGCACCGCATCGGTGGCACATTGGGCGAGCTGACAACTTGGCTCCGTGCGCTCGAATTTGTGGGGTGGTTCATGGTCTATGTCTATGCCGTACCTCTGATCGGATACTTACCCTGCACCATTGTCTTCACTGTCGCCCTAGCCATACGCATGGGCTACCGTTCTGGCAAAATGCTGTTTTGGGCGGGGTTTGCGGGCCTGACAATCGTCGTGGTGTTCAAGACACTGCTAAAAGTGAAAATCCCAGGTGCGGCATCTTACGAATATCTGCCAGATGCCCTGCGCAACTTTATGATTGTGTACTTTTAATATGGACGTTCTCTTTTCCAGCTTTGGCATTCTCGCACGATGGGATGTCCTTGTCGCTTTGCTGATCGGCTCTGTCGGCGGCGTCATCATCGGCGCCATTCCGGGCGTTGGCGCAGCCGTTGCCATCGCGATTCTACTGCCTGCCACCTTCATCTTTGATCCCATCGTCGGCCTCACCGCACTCCTCGGCATCTATGGTTCATCCATGTACGGCGGTGCGATCCCTGCGATCTTGATCAATACACCCGGCACAGCCGTGAACGCGCTAACAACATACGACGGCTACCCAATGACCCAACGGGGCGAAGGCCGCCGCGCCCTCGCGCTCGCCTATTCCGCCAGCTTTTTTGGCGGTGTCTTCGCGATCCTTTGCCTGATCCTGCTGTCGCCCTTGCTCGCCAGTTTCGCACAGAACTTTGGCAGTCGGGAAATCTTTCTCGCGGCCCTCCTTGGCATCGTGCTTGTGATCGTCGCCCACCGGGGCCAAACCTTGATCGCCGCAGCAATGGCGTTCTTT
>CALLAV010000073.1 GCA_938001995.1 uncultured Amylibacter sp.
TGCACGGAAGCGGGGGCCGCAGTGTTTGACGCTAAGGGCTGCAAACCGATCTATAATTCAGCGGGTGCAAAAATTCCGGGCATGGTGGCCTGTGCGCCTGCATTGCGTGCGCCTTTTCTGAAACACTTGGCGGTCTAGCCCAAGCGTGGCATAAATCAGCATCCTATGGAGCCATCCTATGCCGTCTAAAAGTCTTGGTGAAACACTGTTGCACGGCGCAGCGCGGATAACAGAACCTTTGGCGCAGCACGATCTTGCGCGGCGCGTTGCCCGCGGAATCGAAGACGCCAGTCGGTCCCATGAACGGCGGGGCAAAACCGATATTGTGCGCCCTGATGGGCCGATAGTTTGGTTTCATGTCTTTGGGTTACAAGGCGCTCTGAACCTTGTTGGCGTCATACAGCAGATCCGCGAAGAGATGCCTGAAATCACCTGTCTCGTAACCACACAAGATCAAGTTCAAGACTTTGTGTTTGCCTTGCGTATGCCGGTGGGTGTGCTGCATCAATACGCCCCTTTTGACAAACCTGCCGCGGTGGGACGGTTTCTGGAACATTGGTCCCCTGATCTGTGCGTGTGGGCAGATGATGCCTTGATGCCAGTCCTGATTGGTGAAGTCTCGGAACGCAACATACCGTCGATTTTGGCAAATGTAGACAACATTGACCGCGCTAACCCTCAGTTCCGTTGGTTGCCAAGCATTGGCAAGCCTGTCCTGCGCAGGTTTGACCAGATTTTGGTTACAAACGATGTGGCGCAAAAGCAAATCAAACAGTTCGGTGCAGAGGCGACTGTTATGGGGGTGTTACGCGAAGAGGCCCTTGCACTAACTCACGACGAAGCACGCCGCTCTGGCATGTCTAAGCGGTTGGACGGGCGGCCCGTTTGGCTGGCGACAAAGGTCAGCGTGGATGAAATTGATCTTGTTTTGGATGCCCACAAAAAGGCATTGCGACAAACGCATCGGTTGGTTCTGATCGTTGTCCCAGCGGATCCTGATGAAACAGAACGGGTCTGCAAAGGGTGTGACGCACTCGGACTACATTATAAAAACAGTAATGATCTTGAGGAGTTACCACCCCGAACCGATGTGATTGTGGCTAGGGGATTTGATGGTCTGGGCCTTTGGTATCAAATGGCGGCTGTCTGCTTTTTGGGCGGGTCTTTGACTGCGCATGGTGGTCATACTCCGCTTGAGGCCGCAAATCTGGGGTCAGCGATCATTCATGGACCGCATGTAGATAATTACGCTGACATTTACCTGCGTTTGCGCGATGCAGGTGCTGCAATTGAAGTGGCGTCTGTGGCGTCTTTGGTCGAGGCTGTGACGGAACTGGTAATCCCTGACCGCGCCGCTGCGATGGCCCACGCGGGTTGGATGATCAGCTCTGAAGGTGCAGATGCGACGGATGCGCTGGTCGAGGCGATTTGGGAGCAGTATCCGATGGGGGCAGCGGAATGAGGGCGCCTGCGTTTTGGTTCAATCCACCTGCGAAACCTGGCTTCTGGCCACGCGTTTTACACCCCCTGTCGATTCTATGGCGCGCGATCAGCGATCGTCGGCAAAAGCGTGGCAAACACTTGCGTGTGTCCGTGCCCGTGGTTTGTGTGGGCAACATCAATGTTGGCGGAACTGGTAAGACCCCAACGGTGATCAAACTTCTATCTGTGTTCAACGCTTTAGGCATCGCGGCGCATGTAGTTTCGAAAGGCTATGGCGGTTCAACCAAGGGACCGTTGCGCGTCGATGAAGTCACCCATACTGCAAGTGATGTGGGTGACGAGCCGCTATTGATTGCCGCCTTTGGGCCTTGCTGGGTTGCAAAAGACCGCGCCGCTGGGGCGCAAGCCGCGATTTCAGCGGGGGCAGAGGTTTTGATCCTTGATGATGGGATGCAGAATCCTGATTTGATAAAAGACTTCACAATCATGGTTGTGGATGCAGGCGTTGGTTTTGGCAATGAACGGCTGTTGCCCGCAGGCCCTTTGCGACAGGGCGTTTCGGATGGGTTGGTCGTTGCGGACATGGTTCTGAGCATCGGGCCGCGCTCGTCGCAGGATGTATTTTCCAAACGTTTCAAGGGAACAGAAGATGTTCCGCATGTGCGCGCAGCGTTGGAACCTTTGCAAACTGGGATGCTGTGGCACGATTTGCGGGCCTTTGCTTTTGCAGGGATTGGGCGGCCTGAAAAATTCTTTGAAACACTGCGCGATACAGGTGCGAGCGTCGTTGCAACACGATCTTTTGGAGATCATGAAACGCTATCGGGCAAGCTGTTGCGGCGTATGGAAATCGAAGCCGCGCAAATGGGTGCACAGATGGTTACGACCGAGAAAGACGCGGTTCGTTTACCAAAGGCGTGGCGACAAAAGGTTATTACCCTGCCTGTGCGCTTGGAGGTTGAAGACGAAGAGACCGTTGTGGAGGCAATGTCAGCTCTAATAAAGGCTCGTTAGTCTTCTAAGTACATGAAGGTGGCTGTCGCCAGGGCGGCAGGTTTCGATGCGCCCTTGGACTGAATCGTCAAACGGCAAGTGGCGAGTTTTCGTCCATTGCTTTCGATATCCACCGTCACATTGGTGTCACCCATTGGCAGCGGCCGCAGGTAGTTAACAGACAGATCTACAGTTGTGCAGTTCCTAAACCGACCGTTTGCACCTGCCAATGCGATGACAGTTGCCGTGTCCGCCGCGGCAGCGATGGCTTGCCCACAGATCAGCCCTGCACCTGGCCCACCGCGCAGCGCAAGTGAATCGTTGGCGGGCAGGCTAAAGGTTGCTTGGGTTTTGCTGAACGACGTAGGTGTAAGATTTTGTTGTAAAACCCAAGGAGCAAATGCCTCTGCCAAAAGGGTTTTGCCGTCTTCGATTGAAAAGCCAGTTTCTGACATGTTTCCCCCGTGGTGATCTTGATAATTCGCGGTATAGTGGAAGCATGACGCAGGGGACCCTTCAGAGCAAGCAAGCGATTGCACGTTTGGTGGAATTGGACCGCCTGCGCGTGTGGTCCGTTGTGATTACCATCTTTGGGGATGCTGTTGTGGAACGCGGCGGCGTTGTCGCATCGTCCACCTTGGCAGCGTTGATTGCAGAAATGGGGATCAAGCCAGAGGCGTTTCGTGTGGCTATGTCGCGCCTGACCAAAGACGGTTGGGTCGAGCGCACAAAACAAGGTCGGCTTAGCTTTTATCAGCTTTCACAAAAAGGTGCAGCGGTGTTTGGACCAGCGACCGAACGGATTTACGCCAAAGCCGCAGGTACAGCAGAGGGTTGGCGACTGGTGGTTGTGAAAGGCGCCGTAGAAGACGCGCCAGAGGACGCGGTCGTTTTGGGCGGGCGGGCGTATCTGACGCAATCGGTGGAAGAAGTTGGCGATGCTGTCGTCATGTCCGGTACGATTGAAACGCTGCCTGATTGGGCTAAAACGCGGATCGGCCCAAAGGAAGTTGGTGACGGATACCTAGATTTACTTGCGGTGTTGCAGGACATTTCCGCTGAGGGCGCGACGCCTTTAGAAGCCGCAACGCTTCGTTGTCTGATTGTTCACCAATGGCGGCGTTTGGTTCTGCGCCACGGCGACTTGCCACTGTCATTTTTCCCAGTGGATTGGCGTGGAGAGGACTGTCGTGCGCTTGTGCATCACTTATTGGCGGATTTGGCCCCTGCTGCCGATGCGTGGTTCGATAGCGAGATACCGTAAACTGTCGCAGTTTTGGGAATTGCCTTGTGCTTGACCCCTGCGGCCCTAGCTTAGCGCGAAACACTTTTAGGAGACGGCTTATGAACTCGATTGTTGACCCAGATGGTTTGATGGAATTTTCCGTGGTCTTTACGGACCGATCACTCAACCACATGAGCAAGGCGTTCCAGTCGGTTATGCTCGATATCAACTGGATGCTGAAAGAAGTTTACAACGCGGACGGCGTAGCGATTGTGCCAGGTGGCGGGACCTATGGCATGGAAGCGGTGGCGCGTCAGTTTGCAGATGGTAAAAAGGTGATGATCCTTCGCAACGGATGGTTCTCCTATCGCTGGACGCAGATTTTTGAAGCGAGTGGTATCGCGGAATCTGAAACGGTGATGAAAGCGCGGCGCACCGCGAATGCGACAGCGTCCCCGTTTGCCCCTGCTCCGATTGATGAGGTTGTGGCGAAGATTCACGAAGAACAACCCGATGTGGTTTTTGCGCCCCATGTGGAAACGTCAAGCGGGATGATCCTGCCCGACGATTACATCAAGGCCGTGACGGATGCTGTTCACACCTATGGCGGGCTGTTCGTTCTGGACTGTATCGCGTCTGGCTGTGCGTGGGTTGATATGAAAGCGGTTGGTGCGGATGTGCTGATCTCGGCGCCGCAAAAGGGCTGGTCTGCGTCTCCGTCAGCTGGGCTGGTGATGATGTCGGATCATGCGCTGGGCAAGATTGGTGAAACGCAATCGAGCAGTTTTGCGGTGGATTTGGGCAAATGGTATTCGATCATGCAAGCCTATGAAAACGGGGGTCATGCCTATCACGCGACGATGCCGACGGATGCACTGCGCAGCTTTCGCGACACGATGGTTGAAACCAAGGAATACGGGTTCGATAAAGTGCGCGACGAGCAGTTGGAATTGGGTGCGAAGGTACGTGCGTTGTTGGCGGAAAAGGGCATCGTTTCGGTCGCCGCTGACGGCTTTGGTGCGCCCGGTGTTGTGGTGTCTTATACCGATGATCCTGCGATCCAGAACGGTAGCAAGTTTGCCGCCGAAGGCATGCAAATCGCGGCAGGTGTGCCGTTGATGTGTGACGAGCCAGAGGATTACAAATCGTTCCGGTTGGGCCTTTTCGGGCTCGATAAGTTGCATGATGTGGATGGGGCGGTTACCAAGTTGCGAAAGGCGTTAGACGCCGTTTTGTAAAAGGAAGACCCACATGAATGCCGTGACGATTGAGATTGAAAATGAAATCGCGATTGTCACGGTGGATAATCCACCCGTGAATGCGCTGGGCCATGCGGTGCGTGTTGGGATTGCCGATTCGGTGGCAGCGACGGATGCCAATGACGCGGTTAAGGCGGTTGTTCTGATCGCTTCTGGGCGCACATTTATGGCGGGTGCGGATATCTCCGAATTTGGCAAACCCTTGGCAGAGCCGGGGCTGCCGGATGTTGTTCTGATGA
>CALLAV010000074.1 GCA_938001995.1 uncultured Amylibacter sp.
CGAACGGTTCGCCTCAAACGAAAACGGCGCGCGCAGGAAACCAATCGCCGAGCCGACCCCGGCCCCCGGTGGCACTAACAACCGATCTACGCCCAGTTTCTCGCACAGCCGCCCCGCGTGCAGCGGTGCCGCACCGCCAAATGCAATCATCGTGTATTCCGACAAATCCTCACCGTTTTCAACCGCATGAACCCGCGCGGCGTTGGCCATGTTTTCATCCACAACTTCGGCCAATCCAAACGCCGCCGTGCGTGCATCCATATCAAGCGGCTGCCCGAGCACAGTCTTCAACGCACCCTTCGATTGGTCTTGGTCCAACTGAATGGAGCCGCCCGCAAAATTGTCTCCGTCGAGCTTACCCAGAACCAAATCCGCATCCGTAACCGCTGGCTTGTCGCCACCGCGTCCGTAACACGCTGGCCCGGGCTCTGACCCCGCACTTTCAGGCCCCACACGAATTTGCCGCATCGAATCCACATGCGCCAACGATCCGCCGCCCGCGCCAATCTCGACCATGTCGATCACAGGAATGGAAATTGGCATCCCCGATCCCTTCTTAAACCGATAAGTCCGCGCCACTTCAAACACACGGCTCGTTTTCGGCGTCTGGTTCTTGATCAAACAAATCTTCGCTGTGGTGCCGCCCATATCGAACGACAGCACCTTATCGAGCCCGTATCGCGCCGCGATGTGGGCCGCAAAAACCGCACCCCCAGCAGGGCCAGATTCCACCAACCGCACCGGAAAATCCGCAGCGCTTTCGATGGAAATAATTCCGCCACCTGAATGCATAAGGAAGATGTTGCAATCCACACCCTCGTCCCGCAACCGCCCTTCCAAACGACCAAGATACGACTTCATCAGAGGCTTGATATAGGCGTTTGCCACAACCGTGTTGAACCGTTCATATTCCCGCATCTGCGGTGAAACTTCAGAAGAAATCGAAATCATCGCATCTGGCATCTTCTCGGCCACAACCTCGGCCACCATCCGTTCGTGCGCATCGTTCAAATATGAATGCATCAACCCAATCGCGACACTTTCATACCCCGCCGCCGCAACCCGATCCACAACCGCTTCAACCTCAGCACGCTCCAGCGGGATCAAAACCGCGCCTGTCGCATCAACACGTTCCGTCACAGTATACCGCATCTGACGCGCCAACAGCGGTTCGGGCAGGTTCAGGTTCAGGTCGTATTGCTCAAATCGGCTCTCGGTGCGCATCTCAATCACATCCCGAAATCCGTTCGTGGTAATCAATGCCGTCTTCGCTCCACGCCGCTCAATTAACGCATTGGTCGCCAACGTCGTGCCATGTATGATCTGCCCGATGTCCGAAGGCGCGATCCCCGCCTTAGCGCAAACCTGTTGCATCCCATCGATGATCGCATTTTCAGGCGCGATGTAAGTGGTCAGAACCTTGGTGGAAAAGCTTTCGCCACCCGTTTCCAGAACCACATCCGTAAACGTGCCACCGATATCCACACCTAATCGAACTGCATTCTTAGCCATAGGACTCACCTGTTTTGAATGGGTGCAGTTTGGCGGGTCAGGCGGATAGCTTCAAATTATTTATTTCAATACATGTGATCAAGAATTTTTATCCTTTAGATCCCCCAAAACCTCCGCCGCCAACGCCGCAGAATGTGCAACATAATTGGCGACCCTCTCTGCCTGATATCGCGCAGCGAACCGCAAGGGCGCAGGTGTCCAATCAACTTTCACCTCTTGCAGGCGCCCCTTCGCCAAGTCGTTTTCAACCAAAGAACGCGGCAACAATGCAACTCCCAAACCGTTAATCGCCATCTGCACACAAGACGCCATGCTGTTGCTTGGCACAAACCGTGTGGTCGGCAAAGACCGCATATCTGCGTAGGCGACCAATTCACTGTAGGCTTGTGTATTTCGCGCGTGGGTCAGGACCGATCGCGGGATCAGATCTGCCACATTCACCTGACCGCTCAACCCGTCCAAACTCTCTTGGGTTCCAACCCAAGCATATTCGAACGTCCCAAGTTCGATAACGCCGCTTGCTTTGCTGGCAAAAGGCGCAGTCTGGATGGTTAGGTCCAACATGCGCGCACTTAAGTCCCGATCTAGATTGCGCGACAAATCAACTGTTAGCTCCACACTTACCGACGGATAAACATCTTTTAGACGCCGCAAATACGTGTGCAACCAAGTTGAAGCCACCAGTTCTGTCACACCCAAACGCAATCGATCCTCGATCAGATCAGGCCGTTCCGCCACGGCGATTATTTGCTCGGCTTGCCACAGAATTTTGCGGGCTTCTTGCAAGATATCCTCGCCCTTTGAAGTCAAGCGGACAGAGCCTGCATCTCGCTGCATCAGCACAACGCCAAGCGATGTCTCAAGCCCGGCAATGCGCGAGGATATGTTCGGCTGGGTCGTATTCAAATGCGCCGCAGCTTTGCGAAATGTACCCAGATCAGCCACCCAGACAAGCGCCTCTAGCTGTTTGAGGTTGAAAACGTTGCCGATCATGCGTGGGCTCCCAATGCCAATCAATTGAACCTATACACTCACACCAAAACAATCAAAGATTCTAATCCTTTTCTATTCGTACACTTGGTCCTAACTTTAGGAACCACAAAGGAAACCAACATGCTTCTTGATACACCTGTCTGCGATTTCGGCTGGCAAGCACCAGATTTTACGCTGAGCGATCCGAACGGCGAAACCTTCACCATGTCAGAATGCCTTGGGGACAAAGGCTTGCTGGTAATGTTCATCTGCAACCATTGTCCTTATGTGCAAACCATCGGCAATCGGTTGGCTGCGGACACCCAAACACTGATGGCTGAAGGTGTGAATGTGCTGGCGGTTATGTCTAATGACTACCGCGATTATGCAGAGGATAGCCCTGAGAATATGCTGAAATATGCCGCGAAATACGGATGGACGTTTCCATATCTTGTGGATGCAGATCAGTCGGTTGGGAAGGCCTATGGCGCAGTATGCACGCCCGACTTCTTTGGCTTTAACAAAGACGGTGCGCTGCAATATCGCGGTCGACTGGACGATGGTACGATGGGACAACCAGATGCGCAGACGCCTGAGCTATTGAACGCGATGCGGCAAGTGGCGGCCACTGGACGCGGCCCGGAAAAACAGGTCGCGTCCATGGGCTGTTCGATTAAGTGGTCGTCATAGACACTTAGAATTTACCCACGAGGTTAAGGAAAACCCCGCGATCATTGTAAGTTACGTCCGTTAAGTCATCCGAAAACTTACCAAAGTTGTAGCCTAAGCCGACCTTAAAGTTATTGCCGATGTGGCGATAGACAGCGGCGAGGACACCCGTTTGCGAGCCAACGTCTTGTGCATGCAACTGGCGCACTTCGAGAAGCGCATCCCATTTGTGAACGCTGTGATAACGCATGTTCAACACACCCAACGCCGCGTTATTTGAAACGAAACCACTACCCGTATCTTGTTGAGAGTAACGTCCGCCAATTTTCGCACCCAGCGTCCAATTCTCATCCAGATCATAGCTTGCATCGATACTGAACACATGGGCCCGTTGCCGTGGCGAGTTCAAGAAGTTCGCACCGGTCGCAGGCGTCGCTGCAACGCGTTCTGTCATGTCATAGAGAAAAGTGTATTTCGCCAGAATGTTCAAACGATCGTTGTCCACAGGGCGCAGCGCGTAGCCAACAACCGCCTCAAAGTACTTTGCATCTGGGATCGAGGCAGTGGCATTTGTGCTTTTGACACCTTCCATGCTGAACAGCCAACGGGCATTGTCGTTCACTTTGTAACGCGCCACCAATTCACCTGCGATTGTTTTCGCGTCTCGGTTCACGCCTTGGATCGTGCCTTTGTCGACACGGAATTCCAGCCGCGAACGGACGGTCAAATTCTCACCTTTGTAGTACGCACCGAGCGACAGTGCGCGACGATCAAAATCGGACCCAATCGTGGACCGAGGATCGGTAACACGGCCAATTTCAAGACCTGCAGTAAACGACCAGAAGTCATCCAGCTTATAATCAACGCCGTAGGCAGAGGTCAGCGACTTGTGTACGCCAAACAGATCATAGGTGTTCTCTGCGTAGATGCTTAGGCTTTCGTTAATTTTGCGCCGCGCTCCCAAAACAAAGCTACCGCGATCGGTGCCGGCCAACGCAACGCTGCCAAATGTCCGTTCAGGGTCAAGTGTATAGCCAAAATAGTAGCTGTTGTTTTCATCGCGATCATAGTTCGCCAAGAAACGTCCACCGAATCCTGTGGATCCATCAGAAACTTCACCAGACAACGACCACTTTTCATTAACTTTGTACTTGGCGCCGACGCCCACGCGGTTGTTTCGGCTTAGACCGCCTGAATGATCAACGGTGCCCTGAACAAATGCGTAGATTGTGAAATCTTCGTTTGGTTCATAAGTGACGCGGGCTGCAATGTCTGTGCGACGCCCACTTCTGGTTGGGTCGCCAGGAATGTTTTGGTCAACGTGTTCGATGCCAAAATCCAGCGTGATTGTGTCAGACAGGTCATAGCCCACCTCAATGCCACCTTCGCGCAGGAATTTACCCGCACTGTCGGCGTAATTGTCATAATACCCGCGCAACCTCATACGCGTTGTCGGGTCTACTTCGAAATAGAATCCCCAAAGCTTTTCATCGTTTTGCGAACGATAGCTCAACGTGGAAAACCCTGCTTCACGATCTTCATAATAGCCGCCGACAACACCATCTACCGAAGCCCCGAGATCACGCAGGTCCACTTGACCTTTCAGGCGGATCGCACGGCCAGAGCCTGCAACGCCTGCCTCTGTGTTCAGCGTGATGCCCCCGTCAAAGGAAACATCCGCGCCGATACCGGGTCCGTCCGTTTCTGCCACCTCGAATTCGAGATAGCTGCGATCGGAGTGCTGATACAGCAAGTCCACACCATAAAACTCTTGATCCGCTGTCCCAAGATTTTCACGCCCAACGGTCGCACCAAACCGCAGTTTGTCTGTCACCCAGGTTTGAACGCGCGCGCCATAGCTGAACGTGTCAAAGTTGCCTGCCGTTGGCGTGTGATCGTAGTTTGCAACCAAATAGGTTTCGTTGTCCCCATTGGGGTTAAAGGAAATCAGGTCATCACTCGACCCACTTGACGAAAGCGGCTCTTTGAGCAGGATCAAGCCTTGCAGATAGTTAATCTCGTAATCTTGGCCGTAGATCAGGGTCTTACGCGAAATGACCTGACCCGTTGTCGGATTGACGGTCTCAATCAGTAGGGTTTCGGAGCCGCGTGTAATATCCTGAAATTTCAGGAAATATGTTGATCCACCTGTCCCACGGAATACGTCCCGTTGCGGCAGCGTGTCTGGCTGTGCCGCATAGGCTTGGAATTCTACCTTCGGCTTGCCTTTACTGGTCTGTTCAGGAGAACGATACACCAGTTGCGCCCCGTAAAGCGTGCGTTCACTGCGCAGATATTCAGTTCCTTGAACCGAGGATTTGAAATTCCCCCACAACACGTGGCTGTCGTTCTTTTCGACCTTCACATACAGTTTGCCTGATGTTGGGGCGTCAATCTCGGATGTGCTGTCGTCGCCGTATACTGGGTAGTATTCCTTCGGATCAATACGGTCGAGCAGACTGCGCGGGTTCTTTTCATCAAAGTTACGCAACAGGTTCTTCAGTTCGTCTTCGCCTGTGTCTGCGGCCGCTGTAATCAGATATTCGCCTTTGATTTTACCCTTAAGGTAAAAGGCCGCGCGGCCCTTTAGGATCGTGTCATCATAGTCCGCACCGGTGGTGGCTTGTTGCAAATCATCGCGCAGTTTTTTGTGCAATGTGATGTCGATCAAACCCGTGAAGAACAGGTCATGGGCAGGCACGTCGATGTCGCGAGCCAAGGTGTCTTCGCCATCCACTTTTACACCAACGGTGTGTTCACCCGTTGGCAAAATCCGTTGCAATACAAAGCTGCCGCTTGGATCCGGGCGCACCACTTCACCAAGGGTGGAAACATTGGAACCGTTTCGCACATTCCGACCTGACACAGTGACCGCACCACCAAAAACGGGAATGCGGCGCACAACCGTGCTGTCTGTGCCCTGCTCTACGCCGTCTTCCAGTCCACGACGGCTTTTGCTTTGCAAAGAAACTGCCGCAGTTTCGTCATAGCGGCCGCGCTCATCGTAAACGCGGTAGACATAAACCAAATTGTCCCCTGTCGGAACGGTCGTCGTCGCTTCGCCGTTGGGGCCAAGCGGCACAACCGCGACGGTTTTCGCACCGCCGCGCAGACCCGTTTGAAGGATCCGCACTTCGCCACGTTTCACAAACGCGGGATAGTTCATGTAGTTGCGGAAAGTAATGCGGTTGCCCGCTTTGTATTCCTTCTTTTTGCCCACGGTCTCTACGTCCAGACGAGGACGGATATCCAAGCCGTCAAACTTGATTGCGACTTCGGCTTCGGCCAGTGCGATGTCTTGTTTGCGTTTTGTGGCCACAACCGGTTTCGCACTTCGCAGGATTGTGCCGTCTTCGGCAACGGGAACACCATCGACACTGATCTGGAAACCTTGGTCAGAAAGGACAGGCAGTCTTTCGCGTTCTGTATTGGTTTGCGCGGGTACGCGGACCGCCACATCGCCGTTGGGCAAGCGACAGTTTTCAGGCAAGACGCCATTCACCGCGACACAATCTTGCGCCAGCGCCGGAGCCGCCCCAAACAGGGCCGCGACCACCGTAGTTGCACGCATTGCTTTGCTAAGGGACAGAGTCTTAGAGCCGAATGTCATTAAATGTCTCATCGTCATCCCCTCACTTCAACCGTTTCACGGTGCGCTCGATATTCAACTTGAACTGGCCCTGTTTGCGCCACTCCTCCTTGAGCATCTTCTCCGCCGTTTTCAGCCGTTTGCGGGCGTGTTCCTGACTTATGCTCCCATCTCGCAGATAAGTCAGACGCACCACAGATGGACGGTCTTTGAATTTTGAAACCATGCCTTTCACCGCCCGTTCAAACGCTGGGGACATGCTACCGTCGTCCGTAAATGCGCGTTCGTTCAGTTCGATGCGAATGACATTAGAAATCGTTGCGCCAAAGTTCATCTTGGCGAATTTACCCGCTGTCAGGCGGACCACCCGTGGGTTTTCGGTTGTAACCCGATACCCCGTAGGCAGGCTGCGCGTGTCGAGTTTCAGGATAAAGTTGGTCCCGATGTTTTGATCTGGCAGCTCGGCACAAGGCACGTGGAAGCGACCAAATTCATCTGTCGTGATCCGCGTTCCGCGCACCGTCACAACACGAGCATTTGGAATGCCAGGCTCACCCTGATCGTGATACCCGTTGTGATTTTTGTCATCAAAGACTTTGCCGATCACATCCGAACAATCGAACACATGTTCGGGCACGCGCTCCACATCTGCCGTTGCTCGGTTGGACAGAACTGTACCCGTGCTGCTGGTCAGGAAGGTTGTATTGGTAAGCCGCCCCATCGGTGCGTTTGGCGCAACGCGACCACTAAACACAATTTGCAAAGTCGTGTTCACTGGCATGTTCAGGCCTGCCCAGCTTAGGCGATTGCCTGCAATCACCGGCTCCAATGGTGTGGCTGGCGCACCATTCAGGGAAATCATCGCCGTGTTCGGCTGATAAATGATACCCGTAGGAAGCAGATCAACAATCGTCGCGTTCGAAATCGCACCGCCTGTTGCGTCCAACCGATAGTCCAGCTGATAGCTGACCAAATCACCCACGCGAACGTCTGTTCGTGTCGTCACCGATTTACGTGCTTCAAGCGCACCAGGCGTTGTACAAGCCTGGAATGGCAGGTTGTTGGAGAACACATTCGGATCCCCAGCAGCAATTGTAAACGATGTGTAAAATACAGGGTTCCCTGCCGCGGTAAAGTTGGCCATCTGCCCTGTACCGCCCACTTCAGAAGAACCGAGAATGCGCGGGTTCGTGGTTGTTGTGCCAGTTAACACATCAACCATGTTCGAAATCGGCGTTGGCGCAGTCGTGGCCAAACGCGTTGTCGATGGTACGCCATCTGTCGGGTTCGTATAGGCAATGGTGTACGTACCAGGTGCGGTTACGTCGAACTGATAAAATCCGTTCGCGCCGTCCTGTAGCACACGAATTGAACCTGTTGTGCCCACACCCGTTTGTGTAAAGCCATTGCCTGTGACAGTAATCAAACCACCTGCCAAGATACGGCCGTCTTCTTCGCAATAGAAGTAACCTGTTGGGTCGTAATCCTCTGCATCGCAGATGCCATCACCATCGCGATCGTCAGATGCAGAGCACCCTTCAAGGCTGTCATCTGTGCCATCACCGTCCGTGTCCCCGTTCACCACAGGAGAGATTGCTATGACAGGCGTCGTCAGTTGATCGCTTGATGCGCTTGTCTCGTTGCGACCATCGGTCGGTTCACCGTTAATGGTCGAATAGGTCACAGTTACGATGATTGTGCCAACTTCGTCAGGCAACAATGATGGTGTGCCCGACAAAAGGTTGTTTGACCCAGTTCCCGTATAGCCCGCATTCGCAGATCCACCCGTGAAACCAGTGGTGGCAACTTGCGCCGTCAGGATTTCTGCGGGGCTGGCAAAATCTGCCAAGTCATCCACAACTTGAATGCCCGTTTGCGTGACATTGCCGTCGTTTGTGACCGTTACTGTAAACACCACTTCACGGATCGTCGGGAACAGACTGCGTTGTGATGTAACCGTCTTTTCCATCGCGATCGACGGGTTGCGATCGATGATCAGCTCCGTTGGATCGGAAGGCCCGGTATCTTCCGTTGCATTCGGATCATCTGACTCGTCGGTGACAACAACGCCGAGCGGTGACATCCCTGTTCCCGTTGCGGTGTTGGTAATGCCCCCTTCGTCCAAATCTTCTTGAACGAGTGTGTAGCTTGCAGTGTATGTAGCCACTTCATTTGGCAACAACGTGCCCTCGGGCGATCCATCAGGCGCTGCGGAGACGAAATTCGGGCCAACAATCGTCAGTGCTGTACCGTCGTTGCGGGTCAACGTATCACTTACGCCTACATTTGTGAGCGTCACATTGCCCAGGTTCTTAACCGTCAACGTAAAGACAATTGTATCGTCTACTTCGCTGCCTGTCGTCGTAACGGTCTTTAACGTTTCAATGGCAGGGACAGGCGCGATTTCAAGCGTGGTCACGTCTTCGTTCAGTTCACCGTCTGTGTCATCGCCATCATCGGATACATCCGTTACCGTATCCCCGTCAGGCGCGGTGCCTGTTAACGTGGCCGTGTTTGAAATGCCCAGTGCATCGATGTCGTCTTGCACAAGGGTATAGGACACCTGCCAACGCAGCGTTTCCGCCATTTCCAACTGGTTGTCACCATCATCCGTGCCACCAGTCAGACGTGTGGGTCCAACAGGTGTTAGAACTGTGCCATCGGCACGGGTCAGCGTATCCACTGGCGGTGCAGGAATTGTGATATCCACATTGCCTGTGTTGATCGCCTCGATCACAAAGATCACTACGTCACCCGCAACCGAACCCGTTTGCGTGATCGTTTTGGTCACTTTCATGGAAGGTTCAGAGGTAATCTCTACCTCTGTGGTATCGTTTTCGTCATTG
>CALLAV010000075.1 GCA_938001995.1 uncultured Amylibacter sp.
AGAGGCATCAGCAGTGCTACGCAAACTTTATGATTGGACAGTGTCCCTAGCCATGACGAAATGGGCTTTGGCGGCGCTTGCGATGATTTCCTTTGTGGAAAGCTCTTTCTTTCCGATCCCACCCGATATTTTACTGATTCCAATGATCATCGCCGCCCCCACGCGCGCGTTTCTGATTGCCTTCGTCTGCACCGTCTCATCCGTCGCAGGTGGCGCGTTTGGCTACTACATCGGGGCAGAATTATTCGACACCATTGGCCGCCCGATCCTTGATTTTTATCACAAGGTTGACGCCTTTGAGGAATTCAAAACCCGCTTTAACGAACAAGGCCATTGGGCCGTGCTGTTCGCAGGTATCACACCTTTCCCTTATAAGGTCATCACAATCACTTCGGGTGTCACCGAGCTGCCGTTCTGGAACTTTATGTTCTGGTCGGTCATTGCGCGAGGCTTTCGGTTCTTTGTTGTGGCGACGCTGCTTTGGTACTTTGGCGCGACGATCCGCGACTTTATCGAAAAACGCCTTGGGCTTGTGTTCACAGTCCTGGTTGTCCTGCTGGTTGCGGGCTTTGCCGCGGTGAAACTGCTATGACCAAACAACAACTCCTCGTTCTTGCCGCCCTAGGCTCGGCCGCAATGCTGGCCGCGGCTTTTGGCTTTCAATATATCGGCGATCTTCCACCCTGTAAGATGTGCATTTGGCAAAGGTGGCCCCATGGTGCTGCGGTTGCCATCGGCCTGATTGGCGCGCTGGTGTATCACCGTGGCCTCGCCCTGCTTGGTGCGTTGGCGGCGCTGACGACTGCCGCAATTGGCCTTTATCATGCGGGGGTAGAACAAGATTGGTGGGAAGGCCCGTCAACTTGCACGGCGCAGCCGTTGGGTGAAATGTCCGCCGCCGAAGCCCTCGCAAAGATTCTCGAAGCGCCTGTCGTGCGTTGCGACGACATCCCGTGGGAATTGTTCGGTCTGTCTATGGCAGGTTGGAACGCGGTTGTGTCCCTTGGTTTGGCGCTGATCTGGCTGCTGGCGGCGCGGCGCTAAGCTTCTAATTCGGCATCCCAGTACAAAAAGTCCATCCAGCTTTCATGCAAATGGTTGGGCGGAAATTTGCGCCCTGCGTTCAACAACTGGTTCGCGCTGGGTTGTGCGGGTGTTTTGCGCAGGCTCATGCCCACCTGCTTGAGAGACCGCGCCCCTTTGCGCAGGTTGCACGGGCCACAAGACGCCACCACGTTTTGCCATGTCGTCTTACCGCCACGGGATCGCGGCACAACGTGATCGAATGTCATATCGCCCCGTGATCCGCAGTATTGGCACATGAATTCGTCGCGCAAGAATAGATTGAACCGCGTAAACGCTGTGGTGCGCGCAGGTTTGACATAGTCCTTGAGGACAATCACCGAAGGAATACGGATTTCAACGGATGGCGAATGCACGACTTTGTCGTATTCTGCCAAAATCGTTACACGATCCAGATACGCTGCTTTCACCGCGTCCTGCCATTTCCACACAGATAGCGGGAAATAGCTGAGCGGGCGAAAATCCGCGTTCAGCACCAGCGCGGGGTTGTTCTTGAGCGCCGCCGGGTTTCGGATAAAATCTTGTGTGAATTCAGAAGTCATAGTCGTAAAGCGTCCCTGCTCTGTAATCGCCAGTGAGGATCAGAGCGGGCAGCCCGCCCTTCATAGGGAAAACTATATATAGATGTTCCCTAGGGACAACCCTCTATATTCAGAGCGTAACAATGGTATGACGCCGCAAGCGGACTATTCGGTTTCTTCTTCGATGCCGTATTTTTGAAACAATGGTCCTTGCGCCATAAAAAACACAAACACCGCCGCTGTTAGACCGAAGGTTTTGAAGTTCACCCAAGCATCCGTGGACATCAAGCGCCACACGGCTTCGTTTGCGATGGCAAGACCGAAGAAAAACACGCAGGCCCGTTGTGTCAGTTTCATCCAGCCTTCTTGTTCCAGCGGAATGACTTCTTCCATAACCGAGCGCAGATAGGATTTGCCTTGCAGCAAACCCACACCGAGAATCCCGCCAAACAGCACGTAAATAATCGTCGGTTTCATCTTAAAGAAACGATCATCATTGAACCAAATGGACATACCGCCAAAGACAACAACCAAAACAGCCGTCACCAACTGCATCCGCGACAGCTTGCCCGTCAGCATCCACAAGATGCCCGTTGAAATCAGCAGAACAGGAATGAACGCAGCGGTCGCAACGATGAAGCCCTCGTAGGTGCTTCCTAAAATCTCAAACTGTTGATCTTTTATCCGCGTGTAAGCGATGAAAAACAAGATGATTGGCCCCAGCTCGAGCCCCATTTTCACCGCTGGACTGATCTTTTTTTCGCTCATGCTACCCTGCCCTTGGAATTCAGTGGCCAAACTCTACCAAAATGGCCCCGCCTGCAATGGCAACCATCAGCCCTGCGCGTAATAATCCTACACGTTCGCGTAAGAACAGCCAGCCGATCAGCGCGGCAAACACCACAGATGTTTCACGCAGCACAGCCACCTCGCCGACCTTATCCAATCGCGTTGCAAACATGATAGCGCCAAAACTGGTGATCGCTACCAGCCCGCCAATGATTCCACGGCTGGCCATGGCGCTAAACGCGGGTTTCACAGCCATTCGACGATAGCGCATATAGGAAATGGGTGGGAACAGGATGCCTTCCAGCACAAACAGCCAAAAGATGAACGTGAACGGGTTTACCGTTGCGCGAACCCCATACGCATCCCATGTGGTATAGGCTGCCACGCCGAACCCGGTGAGCACGGCAAAGAACAGCCCGACCCCCATCGTGCGGCGGTCCAACTTGTTCTGCGCGAGGTTGACACCTGCCAGCGCAAAGATCGCCGCTGATAGGCAGACCACACCAAACCATTGCAGCGCATTATAACTCTCGCCAAATACAAATCCCACGGCCACAACCGTGATCAGTGGCCCCATACCCCGC
Source organism: uncultured Amylibacter sp. (assembly GCA_938001995.1). GTDB lineage: Bacteria > Pseudomonadota > Alphaproteobacteria > Rhodobacterales > Rhodobacteraceae > Amylibacter. The sequence continues at coordinate 2,978 of CALLAV010000075.1, forward strand.
ACCACAGGATAGACGACAGTGTAGTCACCCCGCTCATAGGCCATCGCCTGGCACAGCTTGTAAACGAAATGAATGATCATAGCGCCAAACAGCAATGGCCACAGATGCGGTTCGGGCCACGGCACGACGAACAGAACAATTGGAATAGACATCAACGAATAACTGGTATCCACCGCGCCGCGCGTCAGCCAAGGGTCCAGCTTACCTTTTTGCAACGCGCCAAACACGGCATGCAAGATCGCAGCAACGATCGCCAAACCGAAGGCCAAATTGCGCCCCGCCTCGGTTCCCTCTAAGGATAGAACCCAATCGCTCATTTTTGCACCTGCAATGAAAGACCAACCATGTTCGACCTTATTCTGTCAGAACTATCCACGGACGATACCTCGGTCCCCAGCATCATCGTCGCTTTCCGCCTAACCTGCGCGATCCTGCTGGGTGCAATTATCGGATGGGAGCGCGAGACAAACTCCCGCGCGGCTGGTTTGCGAACCCATATGATGGTGTCCCTCGCCGCGTGTCTGTTCGCCATCATCGCGCTTGAATTGATCGGGTTTGGCACAGAAGGCGATGGCCGCATCAAAGCAGACCCCATCCATCTGATCGGCGCGATCACCTCTGGCGTTGCCTTTCTTGCCGCGGGTTCCATCATCGTTTCAGGGGGCAAAGTCCGAGGTTTGACCACGGGTGCCAGCATGTGGCTGGTGGGCGCTATCGGGTTGGCTTGCGGCACAGGCCGTATCGTTTTGGCAATACAAGCCACAATCATGGCGTTGGTGGTTTTGTTTATCATCAACCAGTTTGCAAATCGACCAGAGGCAAAATCTGACGAAGAAACAAACGACACCTAGCTACTCTGCCCCTGTCAGCGCATTGGCGAAATCTTCGGGATCGAATGGCGCAAGGTCGTCGATTTGTTCGCCCACCCCAATGGCATGAATGGGCAGGCCGAATTTATCCGCCAGTGCCACAAGAACACCACCCTTTGCCGTGCCATCCAGCTTGGTCATTACAAGCCCTGACACATCCGAGATATCACGGAACACTTCCACTTGGGACAGTGCGTTTTGCCCCGTGGTCGCATCCAGAACCAACAACGTGTTATGCGGCGCGTCTGGGTCTTTTTTACGGATCACCCGCACGATTTTTGCCAATTCTTCCATCAAATCCTGACGGTTCTGCAAACGCCCAGCGGTATCGATCATCAACAAATCCGCGCCGTCCGCTTCGGCCTTTTCCATCGCATCATAAGCCAGCGAAGCAGGGTCTGACCCTTCGGGCGCTGTCAGCACAGGAACGCCCGCGCGATCCCCCCAAACCTGCAATTGTTCAACTGCCGCAGCACGGAAGGTATCACCGGCTGCAATCACAACCGACTTGCCCGCCGCCTTGAACTGGCTGGCCAGTTTGCCAATGGTTGTGGTCTTTCCTGACCCATTTACGCCGACCACCAGCACCACTTGTGGGCGCTTTTGGTACAGCGGCATCGGTTTGGCCACAGGTTCCATGATCCGCGTCACTTCGGCCGCCAAAAGGCTTTTCAATTCGCCCGTAGACAGCTTCTTACCCATGCGACCTTCGGCAAGGTTCGCAGACACCCGCAAGGCTGTATCAACCCCCATATCCGCTGTAATCAGCAAATCTTCGATGCTTTCCAGCATCGCATCGTCAAGCGCGCGGCGCACAACGGTTTTCTGTTCTTTGCGCCCAAACAA
>CALLAV010000076.1 GCA_938001995.1 uncultured Amylibacter sp.
CGCCGCCTCTGCCACCTGATCGGGCGCAAATATCCGTGTCTCTTTGGTCATGTGACGCGTCGTCCTAGTTGTCGTTCGCTAAGCGCCTGTCTACGCTGACGCCAACGTTAATCTGTGCGCTCATTTACCCGAACGCATCCCATAAGCAAAGCCAAACCAAGGCAAATCGCACAGGAACAGCTTTTGTCCACAATCAAATTCCCCCATGAAACGCCCCCTGCTGAGGGCGAAGCCATTGAGGTCGCAGACGGTATCCTATGGCTGCGCCTGCCGCTTCCAATGAAACTCGACCATGTGAACATCTACGCGCTTGAAGACGGCGAAGGGTGGTGCATCGTGGATACTGGGTTCCATTCCAAACGCATGATCGACACATGGGAAAAGATCCTTTCAGGACCGCTCAAAGGCAAACCTGTAACCCGCGTTCTGGTTACACATCATCACCCCGATCACGTGGGCATGGCAGGTTGGCTACAATCCGTTCACGGCGCAGAGCTGATCAGCACGCGCACTTCTTGGCTGTTCGCGCGAATGCTGTTGTTGGACAATCAAAAAACTTCGCCCCCCGAAACAATCGCGTTTTTCCAATCCGCTGGCATGCCCGCAGACTTGCTCGAGGAGCGGCGCACGCAAAAGCCGTTCAATTATGCGGATATCGTGTATCCAATGCCGCTGGGATTTAAGCGCATTCAAGAAGGTGATACGCTCACCATCGGCAAACGGACGTTCGACATTCGTATCGGAAATGGCCACGCACCAGAACATGCGACTCTTTGGTCCCAAGATGACAACATTGTCATCGCAGGGGACCAAATCATTCCGGGAATCTCTTCCAACCTTGGCGTTTATGCGACGGAACCAGACGCCGACCCCGTTCAAGGCTGGCTGGACGCCTGCGAACAGTTCCAAGCCATTGCAACGGATGATCATTTTGTATTGCCGGGGCACAAACTGCCGTTCACAGGCCTGCCCGCCCGTATGCGCCAGTTGATCGACAAACACCACCACGCGCTTGAACGGCTTTATGATCACCTTAAGACACCTGCTACAGCCGCAGACTGTTTTCCACCTCTGTTCAAAAGAACGATAGGTCCCGCAGAATATGGGCTCGCACTGGTTGAATCTATCGCGCATGTGAACCATCTTCACCAGCAAGGGAAAATCACCCGCACACGCAACGATGCGGGCGCATGGGTGTATGAACAAGCGTAAGGGACACCAATGACCGATCCGATAAAAACCACTGCCGAAGCCGCTGAGGCTGCCGCCCTGCCAGAACGCTATGCTGTGCGCATGGGGCCAAACGGATCCATTGTGCGCGAGAATCAAGTGGTTGCGCCCAATGCAAACGGCCGCCAGTTGGAACAGAAATCACCCGCAGAGTGGGCCTACGAGCGGATTGTGATGTACATTCAAAAGTTCGAAGAAACCCTAAACGGCGATGAGGAGGTCGGCATGGGCTTTACCGGCGGGGACGTAGGAACCTTGCGCATACAGGGCATGGGATACTTTGCACCCGACCTGATCACCTTTTACGGCGAAGATCCGAATGGCGCAAAAACACAGCTTGTTCAACATGTTAGCCAGCTAAATGTGATGCTCGTTTCCTCCCCCAAAATTGACGAAGCCCAAGCCCCAAATCGCATTGGTTTCAAATTAGCTGCGGAATTGGACAATCCATCCCCTGTTTGATTGAGGCACAGAAGCGCGGCAAACTGTCGATTGCATTGGCGCTGTTTTTGCGGCAAAACGCGGGCGCAATACGGGAAATGAAAGGGCACTAAAATGGCTGACCACGAACACGGTAAAATGGATACATCCGCACAAGAAGCAGCGTTTGACGGCTTCATCACTTGGTCGATCCGCGTGAGCGTCGTATCGATTGCTGTCCTTATTTTCCTCGCAATTTTTAATTCATAACAAACAGGGCGCGCTTAACGCGCCTTTGGGGATTGGGGAAAAATGACTTTTTTACGTGCGTTTCTGCTTGTCGTCGTCACGGCGACTCTTTCGGCCTGTGGTGGTCAATCAGTTTGGGCCCCAGACGAGGCCGTGCAAAAAGCCCGCTACGATAGCCCCGAACCCGCATATCTGGTTTTGAAAACCATGATCAACAACCGATCAGGGTCTGGCGGGCATGCTGCGCTGACCATAAATGCAAGCCAAACTGTGATGTACGATCCCGCAGGGCGTTGGTCCCATCCACTGGGTCCAGAACGCAATGACGTTGTGTTTGGCATGTTCCCAAAGCTGGAAGAAAATTATGACCTCTGGCATGCGCGGGATACGCACCATGTTGTGAACCAAAAGATTTACGTCTCGGAAGCCGTCGCAGAAAAAGCGCTGCAACTGGCAATGGCCGCTGGGCCGTCACTGGACGCGCAATGTACGCTGAACATTTCGGGCCTGTTGATGCAGCTCGAAGGGTTCAGTTCGCTCAAAAGCACTTATTTTCCTGCCAATCTTATGAAGCAGTTCGAAAATCTGCCTGGCGTTCAAACCACTAAGGTTTACGACAACGACTCTGGCAAAAACTGATCCAGCAGTCAGATCCCTAGAACGAAAAACCCCGCGCTAAGCCATCTGCTTGCGCGGGGTTTTTCTTTGCTTTTGGCAGGTAGCGCTTAGGAACCTGGTCCAACGGGGAAGCATGGTTGGTTGCGTGCGCGCAGTCTGGCACAGGCCATATTCGCATCCGCTTGGTTCAAACCAACAAAGCGTGCGCGGTACTTTTTATACCCGTTTACCATCGCATAATCGATGCGACGTTCGGATCCTTCAAGCGATTGCAGTTCTTTTAATGCTGTTTGTAACAGGGCCTTTTCTGCCTGATGACGGTTTGAAAACGCGCCAACTTGCACACCCCAGTAGCGATTGCCTGCGGTGGACACGCGGGTCACAACGCGCAGCGGTTGCTCTTCAACCGCGGCCACATCGGCGATAGACACGGCCTGACCATTGGCAACCTTCACGACACCATTGGCTGTCGCTTCGCGGTTCGCGGCTAGAACGGCCTGTTCAATGGCGTTTAGCTGATTTTGCGCAACAAGCGTGCCACTTGCGCGCACCTTGGGCCGTGGGCTCTTTTTCACAGCGCCTGATTTGGCAACGCGAATGGTTTTTGCGCCGCCACTGCCCAAATTCACAGGGGCAGGTTTGCGCACAGCAACGCGGGTTTTTGACCGTTTAAAGCCCATATCCAATAACTCAGCCACACGCGCATTGCGCCATGCGGATGTTTTGCCACCAAACACAGTTGCAATTACGCGCTTTGGCCCACGCTCTGCCGAGGCGACAAGGTTAAAGCCCGCAGCGTTGGTATAGCCTGTCTTGATTCCGTCTGCGCCTTTGTAATTGCTAAGTAATTTGCGGTTGGTGTTGGCCACATCGCGCACACCTGCATAGGTCGATTTGCGGGCAAACAGGTTGTAATAGTCGGGGAAATCATAAAACAAACGCCGCCCCAATAGCGTCATATCTCGCGCAGTGGATAAGTGCCCGGATTGGGTCAGGCCGTGCGCATTCTTAAACGTTGTATTCTTCATACCCAACTGACGCGCCGTGCGTGTCATGCGTTTTGCGAATTCTTTTTCCGACCCAGAAATTGCCTCGCCGAGCGCCGTTGCCGCGTCATTCGCAGACTTCACTGCCGCTGCACGGATCAGATACCGCAGTTCTATACGCTGGCCGGGTTTAAGGCCCAGCTTGCTAGGGGGCTCACTGGCCGCGAATCGCGAGATTTTGATCTTTTTGTTAAGACTAATCTCGCCACGCTCAATGGCGTCAAAGACCACATAAAGGGTCATCATTTTGGTAAGGGATGCAGGATGCAAACGTGCATCCGCGTTACGTGCATGCAAAACTTCGCCTGTTCGCGCATCAACAACCACTGCCGCGTAGGGCGCAGATTGAGCGATCGAACCCGTGAAGGCCACACATAGAAAGATAAATAGGGCACAATATGCCCGTACAACTGCTTTGATTCGCATCGGTTCTCCGACGTCCCGTAATTTAAACTGCCTCGTCACCGTTTACGGTGTTATGATTAAAATTAAGCTATCATATGCTTCTAATTCACAAAAACCTTTTATTTTCAAAGGCTAGCAAGGTGTCACTGCTGCAACACTACACTACATAGGCGATTTTCGACCCCTGCGAGCACTAGGTGTTGTGGTTTTGCAGAAAAATCCAACTAAATAGGTAACAAATTAAGTTAAATTTGCGCGGGATTTAGCCGCTCAATCCGCCCCTTTTTTCTTTCCCCAGAAACGCTATATAAGTCTCTATCACGAAACTTATTAAAATGATGACGATGACCGCACCTCTTACAATCTGTGCTCAGGACGACGATATTGACGCGGGTCAAGACGGCGACACCGCGCTGGCGACCAAGCCAAAAGAGAAGACGCAGCGTCCTCCGCTTTATAAGGTCATGCTGTTGAACGACGACTACACGCCGATGGAATTTGTTGTTCACGTGCTCGAACGCTATTTTGGTATTGGCCATGCGGGCGCTGTGGAATTGATGCTGACCGTGCATAAAAAGGGTCTCGCTGTTGTGGGCGTGTTTAGCCACGAAATTGCCGAAACCAAAGTCATGCAAGTGATGGAAGCCGCGCGTCAGCACGAACACCCACTGCAATGCACTATGGAAAAGGAATAGGCGCCCGTTCGCGCCCCTGCCATGACAACGCATCCCCGCCTAATGCTGCCGTTTGAAGACGGCGCAATTGATCTGCCTACAGATGGAATGATCGTGATTTACCGCGCATTTGGCGGCTATCCCGAGTTGCCCAAAGACCGAATAATCTGTGTTCAGGGTTTCTTTCCAGCGCACGCCGCGTTGCAATCTGCAGGCTATGCCACGACAACAACACCGCCTGAAACTGCCGCAATGGCCATCGTCCACATCACTCGCGCCAAAGACGAAACCCGTGCATTGGTGGCGCAGGCGTTTGACGCCCTGCCCACAAACGGCATGCTGATCATCGATGGATCGAAAACCGACGGGATTGAAAGCCTGCTGAAAGAGGCAAAGAAACGCACAATCGTTTTGGGTCAAATCTCTAAGGCGCATGGCAAGGTTTTTTGGATGTCCAAACAATCGGCAAGCAACCCATTCGCCGAATGGGCCGATGCCACAAAACCACGCAAAACCGCAGACGGTTGGTTCACATCTGCAGGTGTTTTTTCAGCGTATGGTGTTGATCCAGGCTCTGCCGAGTTGGTCCCTGCTTTTGCGGGCAAACTAAAGGGCAAAGTTGCGGACCTCGGGGCTGGCTGGGGTTGGCTTGCAGCGCAGGCGCTCGATACATGTCCGGACATTGAACGTCTCGATTTGATCGAAGCCGAACAGGCCGCGGTGGACTGTGCCAAGCTGAACATCACCGACACCCGCGCCGCGTTCCATTGGGGTGATGCAACACGCCCCAGCACAAAAAACATCTACGACGCAGTTATCACAAACCCGCCGTTCCATACGGGACGCAAAGCCGATCCTGCTTTGGGCCGCGCCTTTATTTCCGCTGCCGCAACCCTGTTAAAACCCACTGGGCAAATGTTCCTCGTGGCGAACCGCCAACTGGCCTATGAAGCCACGCTTGACGACTGTTTCGCTCGCTGGGAGGTTACCGCCCAATCCAGCCGCTATAAAATCATCCACGCGCGTAAACCAAAACGCTAACCCCGCACTCTGCCCCCTGCTATAAAAGGGGTGCAGAATCAGCAAAGGCCACCACCCATGTCTTTTTCGCTTGAAGGTAAGACCGCCATTATTACGGGGGCAGCAAACGGTGTCGGCCTAGAAGTGGCGCGGCATTTTTCCGATCACGGTGCAAATGTGATGCTTGTGGATATGGACGAAGCCAAGCTGCAAGCCGAAGCAGATGCCATTGACGGAGACGGCGAAAACGTCCGCTATTTTGCAGGCGATCTGCGCAAAAAACTGACCGTTGCGAACCTGCTGTCTGCCACCATCGACGCCTTTGACGGCATCGACATCCTGATCAACGCCTCGCGCCAAGTACTGCCGTCCAATCCGCTCGATCAACGCGAAGACCACTTTGAAGAGCTGTTCCAACAAAACGTTCTGGCCAACCTGCGCGTCACCCAAGCGGTGGCAAAGCGTATGATCTCGCAGGAAAAAGAAAACCCAACCGAAGGTGGCATTGGTGCGGTTGTGAACTTGTCTTCTATCGCGTCGGATCGCACGCATGCCGAACTGCTAGCCTACTCCGTTGCCTGTGCTGCGCTCAATCAAATGACCCGCTCGCTTGCTGTAGCCTTTGCCGATCAACGCATCCGCGTGAACGCCATTGCCATTGGGTCTGTGATGTCTGCCTCGTTGCAAACGCGCCTAAAGGATGACCCAGAAGTACGCGCCGCGACTTTGGCTGCAACACCGTTAGGGCGTATCGCCGAAGCCCGTGAAGTGGCGGAAACCGCGCAATTCCTTGCGACCGAAGCATCCGGTTTCATGACAGGCCAAATCATTACCGTAGACGGTGGGCGATCTTTGATTGACCCGCTAGAGGCCGCTGCTCACTAACGCCGCCCTGCGACCCGCTTGGCCGATGGCTTCGCTTCCAATTTTGCTTCGCGCAGCGCCACAAAGATCCCCGATCCCGCGATCAACACAATCCCGATCCAAGTGCTCCATACGGGCCATTCGCCCCAGATCACGATCCCCCAGAACACCGCTAGCAACAGCGCCGTGTATTCAAACGGGGCAACCACGCCTGCGTCCGTTCCGCGATAGGCCTGCGAAATCAGATAGCCCGCACAGGCACTTACCGCGCCAAGGGCGAGCATGATCAGCCCGTCCATTGTCGGCGGCATGACCCACGGTCGCAGGAAAAACTCTAAGGCTTCGTTTTCGGATCCCGCGAACCGGCCATCACCCAAAGCCAGCGCCAATCCCCCCGTCACAACCAAAAACGTCAGTTGAATGTAAAACGACATGGTCGAGGCCCGCTCGCTCATGCCTGTGTAGCGGGTCATGGTTTGCAACCCCGCATAGGCTAGCGCGGCAATGGCAGGCAACAGCGCCACCACCGTGAACCCCGCTCCCGTGGGCCGTACAACAATGACCACGCCCAGCAAGCCAACCACAACCGCGATCCAGCGCCGCAATCCAACCACTTCCCCCAGAAAAACCACCGAAAGCCCCGTAATAAACAAAGGGGCTACAAAGAATATGGCCGACGCATCCGCCAACGGCATCGCGGCGATCCCTGCGAAAAACGCACTGTTGGCCACAACCACGCAGACGCCACGGATCAAATGGATCCCGGGTCGCCGCGTTTTCAATGCAGCCCAGCCGCCATCAAGCGGCATGATAATCACAAGCGTAATCAACAAGGCAACGGCAGCACGCACAAACACGATCTGATGCAGCGGATAATCGCCGCTGAGAAACTTGATCGATAGATCGTTCAGCGAAAAGAAGACCGTCGCCCCTAGGGCGCAGGAAATTCCCACCGCTGCGCTGCGACTTGTCGGGGCCATGCCGTTTCCGTTCTGTGTTGAAGCCTGCAGAAATTCTACATCTACCCCCACTTTACGTGGCGCAAAATTCCAGTTCTATGACAAAAGCGACAAAAAAAACCCGGCGCAAAGGCCGGGCTTTTGATCTGTGATGTGATGCGTTTACGTGTCGTCTTCGTCGTCTTCGCCGCCTTTTGGCAGGTTGAACAGACTGTCGGCATCAACAATTTTCTCTTCTTTTTCTTCTGGCGCATCGCCCAAGGAAAACGTCTCAAGACCAGCCATGTTGGATGGCATTTTCGGCTCTGTATCCATCTGCAAGGATTGCTCTGTGGACACCAGCTTCAGACGCTCTTCGTCAGAAATCACTGTGCCGTCTTTGGCTGCTTTCGCCGCTGCTTTGGCGACTGCTGCGTCCAGTTCCAGCTGTTTACACAGACCCAGCGCAACCGGATCAATCGGTTGAATATTCGCGATGTTCCAGTGTGTGCGATCCCGCATGGCAGTAATCGTTGGCTTTGTTGTACCCACCAGCTTGGATATCTGACCATCCGTCAGTTCTGGGTGGAATTTCACCAACCACAGAATGGACGCTGGGCGATCTTGACGTTTGGACAACGGCGTATAGCGTGGTCCGCGACGTTTTTGTTCGCCGTCAGCGGCTGGATTATGCTTCAACTGAAGCTTGTGGCGTGGGCTTTCCTGCGCCAGATTGATCTCTTCTTGAGTCAACTGGTTGTTGGCAATCGGATCGAATCCTTTGATGCCTTGGCCCACTTCACCATCCGCAATGCCATTCACTTCCAACTCGTGCAGGCCGCAGAAATCTGCGATCTGTTTAAAGCTGAGCGTCGTGTTATCCACGAGCCATACTGCGGTGGCCTTAGCCATAATCGGAAGCGCCATGCTCCATCCTCCAAATAAACCTCTCCCGCGCCGAGAAATCGGTTGCTTGGGCCGTGGCCTTCGCGAATTGCCGTTTCAGGTGGGGAATTCTACGCCTATATAGACAAGGAACGTTTAAAGGAAAAGACCCATGTTTCGTATTTTTCTGACCCTGCTTTTGCTCGGCACTGCTGCACAGGCCGAAGGTGAAAAGCCAGGCCAGTTTGATTACTACGTCATGGCCTTGTCTTGGTCGCCCAATTGGTGCGCCCTGGAAGGGGACCGGAAAGGCTCGGATCAATGCGACACGCGCCACGATCATGGTTGGATTCTACACGGGCTGTGGCCACAAAATGAACAGGGGTGGCCATCCTATTGCCGCGCCAATGAACGTGCGCCGACGCGAACAATGACTGGGGCGATGTCTGACATCATGGGCACGGGTGGGCTCGCGTGGCATCAGTGGAAAAAGCATGGCACGTGTTCGGGCCTTTCTGCGGCAGAGTATTATGCCACGTCACGCGCGGCCTATGACGGGTTCAACCGCCCTGAGATTCTGCGCAAGTTGGACAAAACGGTCCGCCTGCCCGCCAGCGTGATTGAGGATGCATTTCTTGAAGCAAATCCAACCCTGAAACCCGACCAAATCACCATCACATGCAAACAAAACCATATTCAGGAGGTCCGCATCTGCCTGACCAAGGACTTTGAATTCCGCCGTTGCGGGCGGGATGTGATCCGTGACTGCCAAGCCACAAGCGCCACACTAAATCCCATCAGATAAGGCTGAAATCGGGCGCGAATAGCACAGATAACCCATATTGCCGCCCTACTCGCGCCCTCATCTTTGGTTAACTTTAGGCAAGTAAGTGTAAAATTGTCGCCAATGGTGCGACGTAACGAGTGGTGAAATCATGCTGACGTATATGCTGGCACATATCGCGAATGCGCTGCTGTTTGCAGGCGTCTTTGGCGCGACCTTTGTTTTGAACGACGATGATGATGACACCGCAACCACCAGCGAAGAGACAAACGATGATGGCAACGCCGAAGTTGTAAACGGCGGTGCGGGTGACGACCTGTTAACGAGCACAGACCCAGACGGCGCGAATTTTTTCGCAGGCGACGGCGATGACAGCATTGTTGGTACAGACAATGACGACGAATTGTTGGCAGGGACAGGTGACGACACCGCAGACATGAATGGCGGCGACGATCGCGTTTTGGCCAAAGCTGGCAGTGACACCATCGACGGGGGTGCTGGCAACGACGATCTGTTTGGTGGCGCGGACAATGACGAGCTAACTGGCGGTATTGGCGATGACACGCTTACAGGGGGTGAAGACAATGACATTCTGTTTGGCGGCGAAGGCACAGATACGCTGGATGGCGGATTGGATGACGATATCCTCGACGGCGAAGAAGGCGATGATATCCTTTGGGGATCAGGCGGCGTTGATACACTTTATGGTGGCGAAGGGGACGATGTTTTGAACGGTGCGTTCGATGCCACGTCGCTTGACACGGATGGAAATATCGATGGCGCAGACATGCTCTTTGGCGGTTCAGGGTCTGACAGCATCCTTTTGGGTGTGGGTGATACGGCCGAAGGGGGCGAAGGCGCGGACACGTTCACGCTCGATCAAGCTGTGATCGGTGAAGGCACATCCACGATCAGCGATTTCGATGCAGCCGAAGACACTTTGCAGATCGAATATGATCAAACAACAGACCCTGACACAGGGGACCCGGTTGTTCCCGAAGTAACCGTTGTGAACTTTGCCGATGGATCAGGTGCGACCATACTTATCGACGGTGTTGCAGTGGCCGAGGTCACAGGCGCACAGGACCTTGACCCCAGCACTGTGAATCTGATCCCGATCACTGCAGCCTAGATCATCCGCAACACGCCTTGCCCAGCGCCTTGAGCCGCCAATAGTTATAAGGCAATGGCGCGAGAAATCCTGCCAACAACATGATCGGCATGACCCACCACGTCAGTTTTGCACCCCCTGTCAGCAGGTAATCCGTCAGGTTCATCGCAACCTCCATCGACACCATGGAAATCAGCGACATGCCAATGGCCGTGCGAAAAGCCTCGCGCAATTCCATTTGCCGCGACATGATAAAAGTTTCAAGCGCGATGGACGT